>PLZT01000536.1:0-2712 GCA_003152255.1 Methylocystaceae bacterium
GCGCGCGGGCCGTTCGAACGCGAGGACGAAATCGCGTTGATGCGCGAACAGCGAATCGAGGTCGTCGTAACGAAGAACAGCGGCGGCGCTTCGACCTACGCCAAGATCGAGGCGGCGCGCGCGCTAAATCTCGAGGTCGTCGTGATCGCGCCGCCGGCTTATGGCGACATCTTGCAACTCGCCGATCTCGACGCCGCGATGGCCTTTCTTGGCGCAAGCGCCGCGCCATGAGCAAAATCCTGATGATTCAGGGGACGGGCTCGGACGTCGGCAAATCGCTGGTCGTCGCCGCTCTGGCCCGCGCCTTCGCGAATCGGGGCCTCAAGGTCGCGCCGTTCAAGCCGCAAAATATGTCGAACAACGCCGCCGTGACGGCGGAGGGCGGCGAGATCGGCCGCGCGCAGGCGCTTCAAGCGCGCGCGGCTCGGCTCGCTCCCAGCATCGATATGAATCCGGTGCTGCTCAAACCGCAGGGCGCCGCCGGCTCGCAGGTGATCGTTCAGGGCGACGTGATCGGCCAGGCCCTGGCGCGCGACTATCAGAGTTGGAAACCGCGCCTCATGCCCCGCGTTTTGGAGAGTTTCGCGCGGCTGCGCTCTCGCGCCGATCTCGTCCTGATCGAGGGCGCCGGCAGCGCGGCGGAAGTCAATTTGCGCGCGGGCGACATCGCCAATATGGGGTTCGCGCGCGCCGTGGACGCGCCGGTCGTGCTCGTTGGCGACATCGACCGGGGCGGGGTGATCGCCCAGCTTGTCGGCTGTCAGGCGGTGATCGAGCCGTCCGACGCGGCGCTGATCAAAGGCTTCATCGTCAATAAATTTCGCGGCGACCCGTCGTTGTTCGAGGATGGAATGGCCTTTGTCGGGCGGCGCACCGGTTGGCGGGCGCTCGGGCTTCTGCCCTTTTTCGAGGGCGCCGCGAGGCTTCCGGCCGAGGACGCCTTCGGCATGCGCGGCCAGAACGCAAGCGGGCAGGGGGGCGTCAAGATTGCCGTGCCGCTGTTGCCCAATATCGCCAATTTCGACGATCTCGATCCCTTGAAAGCCGAACCCGGCATCTCCGTGATTTTCATTCCGCCCGGCGCGCCGTTGCCGGGGGACGCGCGGCTCGTCATTCTGCCAGGATCGAAGGCGACCATCGCCGACCTTATGGTCTTTCGCGCCGAGGGCTGGCATATCGACCTCGCCGCCCATCTGCGTCGCGGCGGGCGTGTGCTGGGCGTATGCGGAGGCTTTCAAATGTTGGGACGAAGCATCGCCGACCCTTCCGGCGTCGAAGGTCCGCCGGGGCAGACAGAGGGGCTGGGATTGCTCAATGTCGCGACAGTGCTCGGGGCGCGAAAAAAGCTGAGCCAGACGAGGGGCGAGTGCGTCGCCGAAGGCGCACCATTCGACGGCTACGAAATGCACATGGGCGCGACCACCGGCCCCGATTGCGCGCGGCCCGCGCTGCGCTTTGACGACGGCAGGCTCGACGGAGCCGTCTCGCGCGACGGGCTCGTTAGCGGCGTCTACGTGCATGGGTTGTTCGCCCGGGAGGAGCAACGCGCCGTATGGCTGCGCCGGCTCGAAGCCGAGCCATCGTCGCTGCGCTACGAGGCGCGGATCGACGAGACGCTGGACGTGCTGGCAGAGCATATCGCGCGCCACGTCGACCTCGACCAATTGCTGGACCTCGCCCGATGAACCCGGCGCTAAGCATCGTCGGTCGCGACGCCGCGCTGCCGCATGACGCGCCTATCCGCCACGGCGGCGGGCTTGACGCGGCGCGGCGGTGTTTTCCTTCGGCGCCCGAGCCCTGGATCGATCTTTCTACGGGCGTCAGCCCGCGCGCCTATCCGCTTCCCGCCATCGCGCCGGAAGCCTGGACCCGGCTCCCCGACGAGAATGCGCTGGCGGTTCTCGAAACCGCGGCCGTCAAGGCCTATCGCCCTCCGGCGCGGATCGAAGTCGTCGCCGGCGCGGGCACGCAGGCCTTTATTCAGTGCTTGCCGCGGCTTCTTCCGGCGCGCCGCGTCGCGACGCTGGGCTTCACTTACGCCGAACACGCGGCGAGTTGGCGCGCGAGCGGCGCCCGCGCGAGCGTCGCGGCGACGCTGGACGAACTCGCGGACTTTGACGTGGCGATCGTCGTCAATCCCAACAATCCCGACGGCCGGCTCGTCCCGCCGGAATGCTTGGTCGAGTTGGCGCGCCGCATGGCCCCGCGCGGCGGCGTGCTTATCGTCGACGAGGCCTTCGTCGATTTCACCCCGGAGGCTAGCGTCGCGCCGGCGGCGGGCGGCAATCTCATCGTGCTGCGTTCTTTTGGCAAGGCCTATGGCCTGCCGGGCGTGCGACTGGGCTTCGCTCTGTGCGAACCGACGGTCGCCGCGCGGCTGCGCGCGGCGCTCGGGCCCTGGAGCGTCAGTGGTCCCGCGCTCGTCGTCGGCGCCGCCGCGCTGGCCGACTCCGCCTGGCTCGAAGGAAACGCGGCGTTGCTCGAATGTTCGGCGCGCCGTCTCGACGCCTTGCTGGCGGCGGCCGGCTTCGCCATTATCGGCGGCGCGGGCTTGTTCCGGCTCGCCGAACATGATGACGCGGCGAACTGGTTCGAACGGCTCTGCCAGGCCGGGATTTTGACGCGTCGCTTCGTGGAGCGCCCAAAATGGTTGCGTTTTGGCTTGACCGCCGCGCCTCAAGACTGGGAGCGACTGGCGTTGGCCTTGAGGTT
>PLZT01000536.1:2738-3826 GCA_003152255.1 Methylocystaceae bacterium
CCCTGGAATTTTATCCTGGTGCGCGACCGCGAGGTCAGGGAGAACGTGGCCGCGGCCTTCGCGCAAGGCGTGCGCGCCGAAGAGCAGGTGATCGCGCCGGAGCGGCGCGAGCTTTATCGCGACCTGAAATTACAGGGCATTCTCAAGGCGCCGCTCAATATATGCGTCACTTGCGACCGCGCTCGCCATGGGACGACTGGGCTGGGGCGATCCTTGCAGCCCAATACGGACTTGCTTAGCACGGCCTGCGCGGTGCAAAATCTGTGGCTCGCCGCGCGGGTCGAGGGCGTGGGCGTCGGTTGGGTGAGCATCATGCGCGAAAGCGAGTTGCGCGCCATTCTGGGGATTCCCGAGGAAATCGCCGTGGTCGCCTATCTGTGCGTCGGTTACATCGAATTGGCCTATTCCCGTCCCGAACTCGAGGCGAAGCGATGGGCGCGGCGGCTTGCCTTGGATGACCTCGTCTTCGACGACCGCTGGGGAGCGCGCTCGACTTCTCCCACGCTTTAGGCGAATATGTTAACCGCGTTGGCGCCCCATGGCGTCGCCGCAAAGGTATATCTTCCTGTTAAACATCCGGCTAAACGAAATAAAAAAGCATTTTAGCCACGATACGTGGATGCTAAGACATCCTGGTTGGCGAGGCGAAAAAGTTAAATGTTGGAGCTACCGCGTTTAAGCTTTCGCGGCTTTTCGAGTCGCTCGCCGGGAAGTAATGCGTAAACGTCTGTCTCGAAGGTTGGTTTGGACTTCTGGAGAAACACATGGCGGCGGCGAATTTCGAGCAGGTTTTCGACAGGGCGTCAAAGCTCGCCAACCACACAATGCTGACGGTGACTCAAGCCCCGGAACACGAGCAGGAATTGCTTGGACTGCTCGAACGCGCGCTGATGCGCGGGTTGCGCAACCATGCGCAACTCACCAAAATCCATTTGCCGTTCGAACGTTTTCCCGACATGGATTCGAAGTTTTGGCATGTTCCCGTCGAGGACAGCGGCGACGCCGGGGTTTTGCGCTTTTTCTTCGAAACGCCGAACCCTTTGGCGGATCAATCGCATTGATGAGCGCGCCGAGCGGGAGCTCTCCGC
>PLZT01000485.1 GCA_003152255.1 Methylocystaceae bacterium
TCCATCTTCGCCTCCCGCGTGCAGGAGGCCAGCCTACCAGACGGGCCTATGCATAGCTAATGCGAATTGAGCCATAGACAAGCTTGATCTCCAGTGGCGGGAGGGAAGGTCAAAGCGGACAGAAGGCCGGGCAAGGGCAACAGCGCCCCGATCTCCGTTGCTCGTTGACGGCGCGAAGCATTCGTTCACCGTCTGAAACGCAACGCATGAACGATACGCATCGCGGGTTCAGAAGAGAGTAGCCTTTTTTTCACAGCTTGCCTCAGGATCGCCAGATATAAAGACAACACCCTCTTTCCGTGGAACAATCGATGACCGCCCACTTGCCAGAAAATCTCTCGCGCGCAGGTCAGCTCCCACAATTGCTGCTTTTCCCGATCGAGCGACGTCCAGATACCTTCCCCCGTCTGTGCGTATACGGACACAACCTCGGGTAATTGCACAAATGGCCCGCGCTCTATCAAACAGAAACGCAAAGCGGTGTCTCCAAAATTGGAACTGTTGGCAAAATGGCGAGAAACGACGTCGTTGAACACATGTGTTCTCATCACATAAGTGGACGTATGAAAGTATGTCTTTGTTATATCATCAAAATATTGCAAAATATTAGCATTCCCGCTAAATGTTCTTAGGTGCTCAAGGAAGCCCTCCCGATCCTGGCAAACATGAGTATGCGCGACAGACATTACTGCGCCTGGAAACTTCTCAAGAAGATCGAGTTGTTTTTGTAGCTTTGTTTCGCTTATCCAAAAATCGTCACCTTCACACAGCGCGACAAAGCGACCGGTCGCCAGCCTTGTAAAATCGCGAAGTATTCCTCCAGTTCCAGTTTCGACGAATTGGTTGTTACTGTTGCGAACAACGCGAAATACGCGCGGGAATTCCCTTGAGTATTTCGCCAAAATGTCACCTGTATTATCGATACTAGCGTCATCCCTTACGATAATTTCGAATGGAAAGGTGGTCTGTTGTACGATAAACCCCTGCAAAGCTCTCTCGAGGAGCCTGCCGTGATTGTAAGTGGGGCAGCATATGCTCACTAAAGGTGGCCCCGGCTCGGTCCAGGTCGACATCAGCGATTGCTCGCTTCTAGCGGGAAAAACCGGTGGATCGAACACAACCATAATTTTCTACTCCGTTAACGCTCGGAAGATCCGCCCACGTTGACCTCTGGACATCCCCAGGATCATGATCTGAGGCTCGGTCTCTCTAGCCGCCTCGAACAGATTTTTTCTTGCGCGCGGACACTGTTTGAACCCTGCATAGGGGCGGCCCAAAACTCGCGAGCATTTGCAATATCTCCAGGAGAATCTGCACTCGAAACACAAACCCCGCGCCGAAATAGAAGACTGCGCCGGCGAATGTGAGGACCGCCAATTCGAGATAAGGCGGGAGATTGAACATCCCACGCGCTCCTGTTATCCCCGCGCCCATTAGGGCGCCGAGCAAGAGAGGCCCGAGAATATCGGTCGCCTGTTCGCGAATGCCATAATCGAGCGAGCGCTTCGTCGGCAAGGCGTTGACGAGCGCGCCGAAGGCTCCAATAGCGACTTGGCTCCATGCCAGCCCCATGATGCCGAATATGCTGCCGACAAGAACGGAGACGAGGCCGACCAAGCCTTTTACGACATCTAGTTTCATGAACGTCCTTGAATCTCCTCGAGCGATGAGGACCTGCAAGTTCACGATATGGATCGGCCATAGCAGTCCAGAGAGCGCGAGAACCGACAGAATTGGCGCCGAGGAACGCCAGCTCTCGCCAAATAGTGTCACGACAACCAAGTCTGAAAGAGCTGCGAGACCGATCATCGCGGGGATGTTGATCGCCATGACGGCTTGAAGAGTAAATCTCACAGCACGCCGTAGAGCCGAAGGGTCTTCGGCGCGTGCCGAGAAAAACGGGAGCGTCACACGCCCGACGACCATCTCGAGAATGGCAGACACGGTCGCCTGAACGTTGGACCCGCGATTGTATAACCCTAATTCTTTCATGCCATAGAGCTTACCGACAACCCCCGAGAAGCCCTGCCTATAGGCAAGATCGAGAAGTCGAGACAACAAAAGATTGCTGGAGAAGGCCCATTGGCTTCGCAGATGCGCGATATCAAACTCGAGCTGCGGTCGCCAACCGCTCACCGCCCATGACGCGCACGTCGTAACCGCCGATGCGGTTATCATTTGCGCCGCGAGAGCCCAGACGCCAAAACCAAGTAGCGCGAGGCCGATTCCTGCCACGCCGGACGCTATCGACGCGGATGCGCCGACGACCAGAAGCGCGTCGAAACGACGGTCACGGAGGAGGATGGCGCCGGGAACGGCGCCGATCGCGGAGGCAACGACCTGAGCAGACGCGACGGCGAGGAGCGCCACCAGCTCTTCCCGACCATAGAATTTCGCGATCGATGGAGCCAGGAACACCAGTGCGCCAGCGAAAAGCAGCGCAGCAGCAAGATTGAACCAAAAGATTGTGTTTTCGCCGTTCGGAGGAATCTCTCGGCGGCTGACGATGGCGGTAATGAATCCACAATCGACGAAAATCAGAGAAAAACTCGTAAACAAGCTGAGCAAGGCCACCAGCCCGAAGTCCGACGGCGACAGCAGACGGGCGAGCACGAGAGAGACGCCAAACTGTATGCCTTGACGCAGCATGACGTCGGCGCCGCTGGCAATGCTGGCGCGCGTGGCTTCTTGCTTCGACACGTTACTGCTGACGCATTGTCGAGGCCGGATGAGACGCCTCTTGCTCAAACAAGAACCTTTTCTCGACCTCTAACAACCGGCGCGACCAGTCCTTACGGCGCCGCATCGGAATTCCGGCGTAAATCCCAAATGGCGCACTATCGTGAGCGACGAGCGATAAGGCCCCGATGGCGCGCACAACATTGCGATTTCCGCCGATATTTGCCGGGCCGTGAATCACTCGAACAGTTGCAGTTGCAGGGTTCTCGCGCTGTAACGCGAGCGCGATCTGCAATGTGTCGTCTGTCGAATGATCCTCCGCGATCACCACTTCGATCGGAAAAGGGGCGATCTGGCCAATAACGCTCGAAACTGCTTCGCGCAGGAACGGCGCATGATTATAGGTGAGCACAATAACGCTGACCAAAGGGCAGGCGGCCAGCAAGGAAGTATCGCTTGTTTCATAAGCATCCGCAGCTTTAGCGATCAACGTCATCACGACACCCGATGCCTGCGCGAAAGAGCGATCCTGCGAATCATTTCCTTGACCTCCGTGAAGATTGTCAGTCGAAGCGACAAACCGGCGCCGACGACAAAGTGGTGAACAGCGTCAGCAGCGCAATGATTCCGAAGTCGGAAGGTGACAAAATTTGCGCTAGCGTCAGAGAAATGAAGAACTGAACGCCCTGACGCAGCAAAATGTCGGCGCCACTCCACAGGGGAGCAATTGACCGCATTCATGAGTGGAATGTGGGCCCTGGGAGGCTCCTTACTCTGGTTCGGCCAGGCCCCCCCGGTAAGCCTGACGAATTGCTCGCCCCAAACGCCTTATATGAGCTTGGCCTCAGGCAAGAGATGGGCGAGGACATCGAAGCGGTAATGCGCCGTATAGCGCTCGGGCTCCACATCAATGATGCTGACGGCATAACCCGCCGCCTCGAACAGCGAAGCCACATGCTCCCGGGCCCACCACGTGCCGATGGCCTCGGTTCCCGCTGCGCGCCGTTGCTCAAATTCGGCCCAGCGCTCCGGAGTATTGTAGAATGCGTGGAGCTTTGCGGCATCGGGCACATCCGTGAAATAGAGAGCAAGATCGTGGCGCGCCAGCTTGCGTAGCGAGCGGAGCAACCGTTCCGCCATAGCCAGTGTAAAATGTTGCAGCCCTTGGTTCATGCAGATCTTGGTGGGCGCTCCTGAGGGAAAATCCGTCGGACGCAGGTCCTCGGCGGAACGGTGGAGGTAGGCGACGTTGGGCTTTGCCTGGCTTTCCCGCGCCACTTGGATCAGTTCGAGCGAATAATCTGCGCCCACAACCGCTCGGCAAAGTGCAGACAGCCGCGCGGTGACGTGGCCGTTGCCGCAACAGAGATCGAGCAGAACGTCATCCCCGTTGAGGTCCAGCCGCTGAGCTACGACCCTGACAAGCAATTCGATCTGCTCCTGCGGCACCGGCACCCCCCCGACGGTGCGGCCGACCTGCCGGAACAGGTCGTCTCTTCCCGTTCGCTCACCGACGCTTTTCCAAAAGACGCGCCAGTCGCGGTTGGTTTCGATCGTCTCTTTCATGACGGGTTCCTCAAAAGGCATCTGGGTTGGGAGCGAAATGCTCAATGCGTCTGCAAGATGCGCCAATTCTCTGGACGATAGCGATGATCGCAAGGGGCGGTCAGCACTTGATGGGGCAATGCCGGTACGAACGCAACTCGCCTTTGTCAAGCTTGCGATGATCCGACTCATGATGAGCGGAATCGCATGACACCCGCGATCGCATGACGCCCGAGAATGCCATGAAATCTTCGGACCGACTCTCATCGGCCGTCGCCCTACTTGCCGAGTCCGTCAGTCCGAGCGCGTCGTCGGGTTCACGATAGGCCAGCAAGCCGGCGTGGGAGGTCACGACCGAGCCGCGAAATTGCAGCCTCAGGCGGCGGTCGAAATCGAGCCTGAGAACGCCGTCATGCGATTCACCCGTCAGGTTCGTCATCGCCGCCTCGCTCAAAGGAGCATAACCTTCTGAAAATTTTGCTATAAGCGACGGAATTGTACACCAAAATCAGAGGTCATCCGGCGAATGCGGGTTTAAGGGGCTGGTCTTGCTGCGAAGAACCGCCGCCGCGTGACACCCGCGAGGGCTCGACTCGCCGAGCCCGCCGCTCCAAGGGACGAAATCCATTCCCGGCCGGCCGCGGCAATCCCCCGAAATGCATAAACGCGTCACAAAAAGCGTGCTGATACAAGCCGTCCAGCTGATCAGAAGCCGCATCCAGAAGCAATTCATTGGCCTTCCAACAGTTCGAAATTTCCGAGCATCTCCATTGTTTCCTCGGGTGTGTTAAACATCATCAAATCAATGATTGATAGATTGGGAACGAAGGGGCATTGAAATTGTCGATAAGCCGTCGACTTAGGCTTTAGAAAATACAATCCGATCCCACAAGCCCGAAAGTCGCTCGCGCGATATAGACTAACACCGCCAATAGGATTGACGTATCGAGTAGCGTGAAGGACCTTGCAGATATCGATCACGCGCTCAGGCCCCTTCAGGGCAAAATCAAACCTCAAATCGGAAGATGAAATTATCGACGTCGTAATGTTCAAAAACTCCGCGATACGCCTCAATGAGTTGATGTTGAACGCCGCAACGTTTTGTTCCTTAGTAAGCCATGATCCCGGAAATCAATTCGAATGTAGCGTCGAAATTGGGCGCCTTTCGGTAAGCACTTTCAATTTTCCTCAACACCTTCTCGATACTGCTCTCGTCCAGCTGATACGACCTTTCCTTTATTTGAAGTGTATAAGAGGCTGAAATTACGGGGAGGCTCAATAGCGAAGGAGAGCAATTTACAAGAATGTTGTTACGATTGATCCAGCCGCCCTTCATGTAATGTACGTCGCCATAAGCAACGAAAATGTCGCTGTTACGGAGTAGCTGGAAATATCCAACGTAAGGAAATAAGTATGGCTGCATAATTGATGCAATCATTTCTATTTCCTACTTGAAGCTCCCCACGCAAGCGCGTGCAGGACACGCCCAGGGCTGGTTTAGTTCTCAAGATAGCAGCGGGATCTCAAGGATGTAGTTGATGTCGAGGGCGGCGCGCCATCCGGCGTTTTTGACGTTGGCGTGCTCCCGGGTGCGGAGCAGATTGTAAGCGAAGGAGCGCAGACGCGCGACGGATGTCGGGGTTCTTGCGGATGCGCGAGGCATCTTCGGCGAAGGTCCATCGCGCACGTAATGGCTGCCGTGGTGAGTAGGCCAGAGGGATTACACCTCCAGCCTCTCCCAGAACGGTGCGGGAGCCTCTCGACTCACACCGCTCCCATCAAGCAAGCCCCGTCGTCATTCCTTTGCGCCAATGCACGAACAGATCTGGCTGCCGCTTCGCGATGCTTTCGATGAAGCGACAGGCCTGTGTCTTGTGTCCCTTCAGCCGTTTATACTTCCTCATCGCCCAAGCAACCAACGTGTTGTCGAAGTGCTTGAAGACCGGAGACAGTGCCGAGGGATAAAACCTCCCGTAATACGCAATCCAGCCCCGCAGGACCGGATTATGCAAACGAGCGATATCATCCAGGCTCAATTCCGTTCGATTGCGGTAGTTCAGCCGTCGCGTCTTCGCCCGCATGGTTTTGAGAGCCGATGCGCTGACCGCCGGCGTGAAGCTCACGAACAGAGTGTTCCGTTTGCGATTCTTCACGACCCGCGGCCTGAAACAATAGCCGAGGAAGTCGAACTTCGTGGTCGGATATTGGTCCTTGCGACTTCGGTCCTTGCAATAGACGACATGCGTCTTGTCCGGGTGCATCTCGAGGCCGCACTGCGCGAACCGCTCCGCGAGCGCAACCCTTACGGCCTGCGCCTGCGCCTCGCTCTTGCAGTGGATCAGCCCGTCGTCCGCATACCGACACCAGGGAACACCCGGAAACGTTCGCGCCATCCAGGCGTCAAACGCATAGTGCAGGAACAGATTCGCCAAGGTGGGACTGACCACGCCGCCTTGCGGAGTTCCTTTGGTCCGCTCGACCAGAGTTCCGTCCGCAAGTTGCAGCGGCGCCGTCAGCCATCGCCTAATATAAAGCCGAACCCATTCGCAGTCCGTGTGTTTCTCCAGCGCCCTCAGCAGAAGCTCGTGGGAGATGTTGTCGAACAGTCCTCTGATGTCGAATTCCAGAGCTCAATCGTATCGCCAGCAGCGCTCGCGCGTAACTGCGATGGCGTCCAGCGCCGATTTCTCCGGCCGATACCCATAGGAGTCCGGCAGAAAGATGGGTTCCAGAAGAGGTTCGAGGACTGCTTTGACGACCGTCTGCGCCACGCGATCCGCCACCGTCGGCACACACCAAGCGAACTGCGCTCTTTGCCAATCGATCTGGGGGATCGGCGACCGTTACCCATCCCTTTCATCCCCTACGTGGGCGAACGTTTGAGGTTCTGAAGGTCCGGCGGCTTTCTGGCCAGGAGATGCTGAGCCTTCGTCACCCTAACTTGGGCTCCATCGCCATGCCGCGCGATTGGACCGATTGGGCGCCGCCCGGCGCCCAGCCCCCGCCTGAGTGCGCGCCGTTGCTCATCGATGTCTTTGCTTTGGCCTGCCTCGCCGAGTTTGTGGCTTGTCTAAAATATCGTGACGAGGGGCTTGACCGATGACTCGACCTCTGATTCTCTCGGGAGGCCTTTTGAATCGGTCCGATGAATCTCAAGGATCTTTCCACCTCCGCCTTACGCAAACGTCGCCGCGAACTTGTGCGGGACACGCCTCCCGATCGAGCAAGTGATGCGCGGGACGCTGATCGAGACCTACAAGCGCTGCGGCCGGTCCAACTGTCGCTGCGTCGACGGTCCGGGCCACGGGCCCAAGCATTATCTCTCGGTCAGCCAGCCTGGCGGGCGGCCTCACAGAAATTATGTGCGCAACGCCGACTTTGGCCGTGTCGCTCAATTCATCAACAACTTGCACGACCTACGCGATGCGCTCGACGAGATTTGTGCGATCAACACAGAGCTTGTTCGACGCCACGAGGATCTTGGATAGATCGCCATGGATCTCGCGCCCGTCCAGTTCGACTTGACACAGGCGGGCGCCATTCTTGCCGACATGGTTGCGGCTTATCTCGACGCCGCCCCGCCGCCCGTTGCGGAGGAGAAGCGCGATGACCATGACGACATCGAAGATCACCCAACATCATCTGATACGACAGGCCTGCGTCTACATCCGTCAATCGACGCCGGGTCAGGTGCGGTTCAACCAGGAGAGCACCGAGCGCCAATACAATCTGATGAACAAGGCCCAAGCCTTCGGCTGGAGCCAGGAGCAGATTCGTGTTCTGGACGGCGATCTGGGCCAGTCCGGATCCGCCGCCGCCAACCGCACCGACTTCAAAATCCTGGTCGGCGACGTGGCCATGGGTCAAGTCGGCGCAATCTTTTCGTTGGAGGCATCGCGCCTGGCGCGTTCGAACCAGGACTGGCACCGCCTTCTGGAGCTGTGCGCTATCACCAACACCCTCGTCATCGACGAGGATGGTTGTTACAATCCAGCCGACTTCAACGACAGTCTGGTCCTGGGCATGAAAGGCGCCTTCGCCCAAGCGGAGCTGCATATCATTCGCGCGCGCCTCCATGGAGGCAAACTGAATAAAGCGGCCAAGGGCGAGTTGCACTTCCCCTTGCCCCTCGGCTTCGTCTTCGAAGGCGACAAGATCGTGCTCGACCCCGACCAGGAGGTGCAAGGCGCTGTCCGCATGATCTTCTCTTTGTTCGAACAGACCGGTTCAGCGTTCGGCGTTGTTCGCCGCTTCAAGGAGCTGGCTCTGCGTTTTCCGCGGCGCGCCTATGGTGGGGCATGGGACGGAAAGCTCGTTTGGGGGCCACTGATCCACTCCCGCGTGACCAGCATTCTCCTCAATCCATCCTACGCCGGGGTCTACGTCTTCGGACGTTATCAATCTTCCAAGGAGATTGGGCCTGCCGGCGAGATCGCCATACGATCGCGCCGAACACCGCAGGAAGCCTGGCGGGTGATGATCCGCGATCATCACCAAGGTTATATCGACTGGGACCAGTTCACGGCTAATGGCGCGCGCCTCAGCGCCAACCGGACTAACTCCGATGTGCTGCCTGGTCCCGCCAGAGAAGGCCTGTGCCTCCTGCAGGGTATGCTTGTCTGCGGGGTCTGCGCTCGCCGGGTGAGCGTCAGATACAAGGGGAACGGCGGCGTCTATCCGATGTACCAGTGCGGCTCCAGGCACCGAGACGGATTGGCCGAAAGCTGCAATCTGAACCTTCCCGCTGGTCCGATCGACAGCGCATTCTCCGAGCGGTTGGCCGGCGCCATTACCCCGCTGAGGATCGAGCTCGCTCTGGCCGCCCTGAACACTCTGGAGGAACGAGATCGTGCGATCGGCGCACAGTGGCGGATGCGGATCGAGCGGGCCCAGTATGAAGCCGATCTCGCCGAGCGCCGTTATGACACCGTAGACCCCAACAACCGGCTGATCGCCGCAACTCTCGAGCAGCGCTGGAATGAGGCTTTACAACGCCTTCGCGATCTTGAAGCAGAGCTGACCAACTTCGAACAGCAGGCCATGCGCGCCGTAACAGCTGACCAGAAGCGGCAAATCTTACAGCTCGTGGAAGACTTTCCGCGGCTATGGGCGGCGCCCACCACCACATCCAAGGATCGTAAGCGCATCCTGCGTTTGTTGGTGCGCGACATCACGGTCGTGAAAGGGCCGGGGCAGAGGGTGGTGAGCCTCCAGGTCCGCTGGCAAGGAGGCGAAACTGAGACCATAACGGTCGCCTTGCCGCCTAACCGGGCCGATGCTGTTCGTTATCCAGAAGAGTTTGTCGACCGCATTCGTGCACTCGCCGTCGTATATCATGATGATGAAATCGCAAGCCTCATGATCGCCGAAGGATGCAAAAGCTCCACGGGTAAAAATCTAACCCCCAAAATGATTGGCTGGATAAGGTGCAAGCACCGCATCCAGGCTCCCAAGCCGCCCTCCGGCACCCTCACCGTTTGCCAGGCCAGCGAGCGATATGGCGTGACCTCGGGGGTGGTTTACTATTGGATCGAACACGGCGTCGTCCGCGCTCAGCAACGTAAACGAAATAGGCCCTATGCGATCACGGTCGATGACGCCACAGACTACTGCCTGCGCGACTGGGTCGCAAAATCAAATCACCTGCCGTCAACATCCCAAACACAAACTGCATGAGGTGCATTATGCGCAATGCGTCGGCACGCCGAGAATCCTTTCCCCGCCAGTCTTCTTTGGAATGGCCACCGCCCTGACGGGCGGCGGGAAGTAGCTTCCCGACGACATCCGGTTCCAGACCCGATACAGATTGCCTTTCAAGTCCCTTTCGAAGTCTTCGATCGTCTCCTTGTCCACGCCGGCAGAGCCAGCGTTGGCCTTCACGGCCAGAAAGGCTTCGTACACCAGCCCTTTTGGGATGGTGAAAGGCTTTGCTGCAGTCACGGGTTTCCTCCTGTCGCCAGTTGAACCCAGGATGCAGCTGCTCGACCCGACCCCTTTGCTCCAGCCGCATTACTGGCCTTCATTGCTCTTACAGGTCGGTCCGTCCCAGTGCTCCGCTTCGGTACGCTCGCCTCGCGATTTCTGTCGCTTGTGCTTCTCCCTTGGCATCGGAACGACTGGTTCCCGCAGTTCCGCGCAAGAGCCCGGATCAGAGTCACGCCTTCTATACGCCGGTCGCCGCCTGCCCGGTCATCAGGCGTCTGGCAGGCTTGTCCCAGGAGATCGAAACGCCCCTGGTTTCGACGACAAGTCAGTGGTTTACGACGCGGCAACAAAGGTTCACTCTCGTTCGTCTCTCTGATCCTTACCTGCCCCAGGTATATTCCCGGCGCTTTGACTCCAATGCTCACCACCACGGCTCTTTACCGCAGCNNTGAAGCCCGCTCCTGAAAGCCGACTTCGAAGGGCCTGCCTTCATCTCTCACGCAGCTTTGACACAATCAGTCAGTTCATAAGAGAACCTCCTTCTTGTGTGCGCCTGCGGCGCACTCTCGATGCGCCAGTGGCCCCATTGGTCTATCGACTCAATGCGTTGCGTCATACTGAGAAAGCCTTACGAGTGCTCGTGATGCATTCAACCACCCGATCCTGATCGCTTTCGGAAAGTTCTGGATAAATTGGAAGACACAAAATCCGCTTCGCGATCTCTGTGGCGACGGGCAGGTTCTGCGCATCGGCCGACGGCAGGCCCGAATACATCGGAAAGCTCGTTAGCAAGGGATAGAAATAGCGCCGTGCGAAGATGCCCGCCTGTTTCAGCCGATCGTAAAGCGCGTCGCGCGACACCGGGAAGGATGGCTGCACGAGAATCGGAAAATAGCTGTAATTGGGCGTAACGCCCGCCGGAAGCGGCATGCACCAAACACCTTCGACACTTTTTAGCTTTGCGCGATAAATTTCATCGACCCGTCCCCGCGCGGCGCGGACCTGCTCGAAATATTTGAGTTGCAACAAACCGAGCGCCGCGTTGAATTCGCTCATTTTGCCGTTCGAACCAACTGATTCCACCGTGACTTCGTCAACGAAGCCGAAATTCTTCATCCTGTTGATCGCAAGTTTAGCCTCAGCGGATTTCGCGACGATCGCCCCACCCTCGAAGGTGTTGAAGGCCTTCGTCGCATGCAAACTGATCGTCGAAAAGTCGCCGTGTTTCAGCACGCTCACTCCGTTCTGAGCCACTCCGAAGGCGTGGGCGGCATCGTAGATCACGCGCAAGCCATGACGTTTTGCGATCGCGTCGATCGACGCAATATCGCAAGGATTGCCGTAGCAATGCACCGGCAAGATGGCTACGGTGCGCGGCGTGATGGCCGCTTCAATACGGCTCGCGTCGATATTGAAGTCATCGGCCCGGATATCGACGAACACGGGCGTAAGCGATGCGAGTTTAATGGCGTGCGCGGTCGCGACGAATGAATAGGGCGTCGTGATCACCTCTCCGGAAAGCGCCAGCGTTTGCAGCGCAATCGTTAAAGCCAGAGTTCCGTTCGCAACAAGCGCGATGTGCTCGACCCCGAGATGCTCGGCGAGCGCGACCTCGAAGCGGGTATGGAGCGGGCCGTTATTCGTCAGTATTCTGCACGCCCAAATGGACTCTAGCAGAGGCACAAGTTCTACCAGCGGCGGCAAGAAAGATCTCGTGACGTAAATCGGGGCATCATTAGCCATCGTTAACAGCTTTCCCTTTTGAGATAACGACGGTCCGCTCACCCCGACGAATTTGCGGGAACGATACGACAAAGGGCGCGCCGGTAAGGAGCACAAAGGATTTTGCGAGAGCGGTCATTGGGGACGGAGCTTGATAACTGATGCTGGAACGCCTCCGACGATCGCATAAGGGTCCACATTGCGCGTAACGACGCTGTTCGCGCCCACGATTGCGCCACGGCCAACCCGCACCCCACAGGTTATTACCGCGCCCGCGCCAATCCAAGCATCGTCTTCAATGACGGTAGGTGAGATATTATACCCCTGTTCTGAAGCTGGAATAAAGCGTCGATCGAATTTATGACCGACATCGAGGATATAGACTCGTGGCGCGAGCATGACATTGGCGCCAATTTCAACGCAACTCATCGCAGCAATGATGCTTTGAGCATTTGTTCCGCAATTGGATCCTATAGTTAGGCTCCCACGCCCCGCGAGAATCACGTCGTCTCTCAACGCGACCCGGTCCCCGACATAGATTTTGATGGGCCTAATATTTTCACATTCTTACCGATGCTTCCACCTCTCCCGCACTGTTCAAACCGCCACTTGAAGAGCTCCTAGCGGATACGAGACATATAAGTCTCGTAACCTCGAAGTTTTCGATCAAAATACCGTCATAGGTTTAGGAGCAAACTCGATTCTCCTTACAGGAGGCGCATATCGCATCAATAACCACGTCTAGCGATGATGCGCTCAAATGCGGTCCCATCGGCAGGCTCAGCACCTCATCGGCCAAGCGTTCCGCAACCGGAAAGGCGCCCCCCGGTCCCCGGTCACTTCCGCGATAGGCATCCTGAAGATGGGGCGGGATCGGATAATGGATCAAAGTGTCCACGCCCGCGATGGTCAAAGCTTTTTTCAACGCGTCCCGGCGCGCGCTGCGAACGACATAAAGATGCCAGACAGGCTCGACCCAGTCCGGCGCCTCTGGAAGCGTCAAGCCGCACCCGGCGAGGCCTTGCCGATAATGGCCCGCAATCGAGGCGCGGCGGGCGTTCCATTCGTCGAGATGCGCGAGCTTGACCCGCAAAATCGCGGCTTGCAGCGGATCGAGGCGGCTATTATAGCCCCGAACTTCGTTCGAATATTTTACGCGCGAGCCGTAATTGCGAAGGACGCGAATGCGATCGGCGATTTCTGGGTTATTGGTCGTGACCGCGCCGCCATCGCCAAGGGCGCCAAGATTTTTGCCTGGATAGAAACTCCAGGCGACGACGTCGCCATGCGCGCCGATGCGTTTTCCCTTATAGCGCGCGCCATGGGCCTGGGCTGCGTCTTCCAGCACATAAAGCCCGTGTTTGCGAGCGATCGTAAGAATCGGGTCGAGATCCGCGGGCTGGCCATAAAGATGCACCGGCAAAATGACCCGCGTGCGCGATGTGATCGCCGCTTCGATCGAGGCGGGGTTGATGTTGAATGTGCGCTCGTCCGGCTCGACCGAAACAGGCATTGCGCCGCATTGGCTGACAGCGAGCCAAGTGGCGATATAAGTGTTCGACGGTACGATCACTTCATCCCCAGGCACGACGCCGAGCGCGCGCAAGGCGAGATGCAAGGCGTCGAGACCGTTGGCGACGCCGACAGCGGATTTCGCCTCGCAATAGGCCGCGAACTCCGCCTCGAAGGCCTCCACCTCGGGCCCGAGAATATACCAGCCGCTGTCGCAAACACGCGCTACGGCCCGGTCAATCTCCGCCTTCAATTCGAGATAGGCTTCGCGAAGATCCAGGAAGGGAACTTGTGTCATGTGGGGCCTTGGGCGGCGAGGTAGGCGCCGTAATCGCGAAAATAGTCCGATTCGTTGTAGCGATTGGAGGCCAAAACGAGGCAGACGGAGCCTGAGGAGAAATTGTCGAGTTCACGCCAGATCATCGGGCAGACATAGAGCCCATAATAAGAGCGATTGAGGTGAAAGCGCTGCTTCTCCCGCCCATCATCCAAAACCACGTCGAAACTGCCGGACATAGCGATGATGAGTTGACGCAACTCCTTATGACCGTGTCCGCCGCGCTCGGCGCCGCCAGGCACATCGTAAAGATAATAGACTCGTTCGATGGCGAAGGGGATATGCGCGCCGGCTTCGACAAAGGTCAAATTGCCGCGCGGATCGCTAATTTTTGGAAGGTCGATAATTCTGCAATTGCCAAGCATGCCACGCATTGGAAATTCCCTTCGCTTAGTCGCCGACCGTCTGAACGCATTCGCGGCGAAGCTGCTCCCCCCAAAAGGCGCCCGCGCGCGCACTGCTATTCCTGCACGTTGCGCGACATCCGAGCGGGGTTTCCGATCACCGTGGCGCCGGCCGGAACGTCCTTGGTGACGACGGCGCCCGCGCCGACCAGTGCGTTCGCGCCAATCTTCACACCCGGCAAGATCGTCGCGCCCGCGCCAACTGAAGCGCCCTTTTCCACTAGCGTGACAAGAAGCCGAAAACCCCGATTGCCGCTTCTAGGAACCTTGTCATTCGCGAAGGTCGCATTTGGTCCGATAAAAACGTCATCGGCAATTCGCAAACCATCCCAAAGTTGCACGCCGCTTTTCACTGTCACCCGATCGCCAATGATCACGTCATTCTCGATGAAGCAGTGCGAACAAATATTGCAGTCACGGCCAATTACGGCGCCCTTCAAGACAACGACAAACTGCCAAATTCGCGTCCGCACGCCGATGGATTTGGAAGCGACGTCAGCAAGGGGGTGAATGAAGACTTCTTTCACGAATAAGCCGGCGATTATCTCAAAATGTTCGACGCAGTCACGCCGATTGCGGGTGTTGGTTTCGGAGTGAACGCGCGATACCACGAAATCGCCCCGGCGAGACCGTCCGTGAAGCGATGTGTCGGCGCATAGCCCAAACGGTTTGCCGCCTTGCCAACATCCGCCTGACTGTGTCGCATGTCGCCGGCGCGAAAGTCTCGATAAGCTGGCTTGGCGATCGCAAGATGCGGGAAGTCCGGCGCAAGCAGGCAGCGCAGTTGTGAGTAAAGGTCGTTCAGCGTCGTGCGGTCGCCGACCGCGACATTATACACTTCGTTGACAGCCTCGGAATTTTGCGCCGTCGCCGCCAGCAAGTTTGCTTGCACCGCGTTGGCGACATAACAGAAATCGTGGCTGGTTTCGCCATCGCCATTGATGAATACCGGCTCGCCCTTGACCATCGCGGCCGCCCATTTGGGGATGCCGCAGCATAAGCGCCGTTTGGATCCTGCCTTGCGCCGAAGACATTGAAATAGCGCAAACCAATCGATTCAAAGCCATAGCCGCGGGCGAACACGTCGGCATAGAGCTCGTTGACATATTTAGTGACGGCGTAGGGACTGAGCGGTTTGCCGATCGTCTCCTCCACCTTCGGCAGGCCGGGATGGTCGCCGTAAGTTGAACTGCTGGCGGCGTAGACGAAGCGCTTGACCTTGGCGTCGCGCGCGGCGACCAGCATATTGAGGAAACCCGTGACATTCGCGGCGTTGGTCGCAATCGGATCGGCGAGGCTGCGCGGCGCCGACCCAAGCGCCGCTTGATGCAAGACGTAATCGACGCCGTCAAAAGCCGGTCGACAGTCGTCGTGTAATGCAGCCCCGTCGCCTCGCGCAATTCGTCATCGCTGACTTCGAGCGTCGAGTCATGGCCAGCTTTCAGAGCCGCGATGCGCGCGTCGCTGATGTCATAGCCAGTGACGGATCTTTTCTTGCTAAACTCGACCGCCAAGGGCAGACCGACGTAACCGAGGCCGACCACGGCAAGTCTCAAGTTATCCAAGCGATACAAAACGCCTCCTCCGCTCGCCGGCTACTTGCCATAGTAATCGCGAAACCACGCGACAAATTTCGCTACACCAACGCGGAAATCGGTCTGCGGCCGATAGCCCGTCAATTCCTGCAGAAGCGACGCATCCGCCCAAGTGGCCGGCACGTCGCCCATCTGCATCGGCAGGTAATTGCGGATCGCCTTGCGGCCGAGTTCCGCTTCGATCGCGTCGATGAAATCCAGCAGCCGGACTTTGGTCGAGTTGCCGATGTTGACGATCCGGAAAGGCGCCACTGGGCTCAATGAGTCGCCCTGGGCGATCTTTGCGGCGCTTGCGGGACGCGACGGGACCGCGTCGATGAGCAGGCGAACGCCACGCACGAGATCGTCCACATAGGTGAAATCACGATACATATCGCCCTGATTATATACGTCGACCGGACGATCGTTGAGAATCGCGTCGACGAATTTGAAGAGCGCCAAATCCGGTCGGCCCCAGGGCCCATAGACCGTAAAAAAACGAAACATCGTTGTCGGTAGGTCCCACAAATGCGCATAGGCATGCGCCATGGATTCATTGGCTTTCTTGGTCGCCGCGTAAATCGTCAGCTGCGTGTCGGCTTTTTCCGTCTCCTTGAACGGCATGTCCTCATTCGCGCCATAGACGGAAGAGGTCGAAGCCATCAGCAGGTGGCGGACTTTGAGCCTACGCGCCGCCTCCATGACGTTGAAGGTCCCGATGACATTGCTATCGAGGTAAGCCCGCGGATTTTCGAGACTGTAGCGCACGCCCGCTTGGGCTGCGAGATGAACGATCACGTCCGGAGAGAATTGCTCGACGGTCTCCCAAAGCTTGGCGTCGTCCTCGAGCATCGCCTCGGTCGCCGAGAAGCCCTCATGCTGCAAGAGCATTGAATGGCGCCGGCGTTTGAGACTGACATCATAATAGTCGGTCATGCCGTCATAGCCCCCGACGCGAAACCCCTCGGCGAGCAGCAGCTGCGCGAGATGGAAGCCGATAAAGCCGGCTGTTCCAGTGATAAAGACGCGACGCACGCGGGGCTGTGTCATCTCGAAAAGATCAGGAACTGAGCGAAAGTCTCAAAGCTTGGCGCGGAAGATACGGCGACCGGCCGGTTGCGACGCTTCGGGCGAAACTCAATGCGCGATAAGGCCATTTCTCGCCCGTCGACAAAGGCGCTGGCGTGTTCAGTCTTGGGGCTTTTTAGGCTTGGGCCTTTTCAGTCCGGCGCCGGACCCCGCGCCCGCGCGCAAACGCCGGCGATCGCCCATGCTACCGCCATTCGGGTGAAGCGCGCCGCTTCCCCGTCATCGCCGCCCTAGCGCGCTTTCCGCTCGGATGGAATCATCCGAGCGACAAGAAATCGCGCGAAATGAAAATGCCGGGGCAAATTCTGGTCGCGAAAGCCGGTCAACTTTCGCGGAACTTGCCCGAGCCGCCGCGCCGAACGCGACGCCGATCCCTACGCCGCTTCCAGCGCCGAACGGTCCAAAAGCGCGGGCACTTTGCCGCCCATGATGTCAAGCAAAACCCGCACGCGGCCATTGGCGTCGAGCCGCTCGAGAGAGCCGATCGCGCTCGCGAAAGGGCCGGTCTTCACCCGCACCGATTGGCCTTCGCGCAAATCGCGATCAAAGCGGACCACGCCGTCCTCGTCGAGGTAAGCGAGCAAGTGTTCGACGACGCCCGATGGAACCGGCTCGGGCGCCTCGCCCGCCATGATCAACGCGGCGACGCCGAATGTGCCGTTAACGCTTCGCCAGCGATCGCGCGTGAGGTCGAGCGCGACGAACATATAGGTCGGAAAGACAGCGCCGCGAACGGTGCGTATTTTGCGCGCATGCTTGACGGTCTTGGTCATAACCGGCAAAAAAACAGAAAAACCTTGCTGAACGAGATGGAACTCCGCCCTCGCTTCCTGTCGCGCAAGCGAGCGCACAACATACCATCGCTGCGCCCCGTTTAAAGCCCGAGTCTCGCCGGCGCTTCGCCGAGGCTCAAATCGAGGCGGTTGCGATTGCATGGAAGCCACCTTCACTCCTTAACTCAAAGCGCGGCGGCGACGATCGAGAAACTCCGCCGCCGCTGGCCGACCGCCGGTCTTATGGCATGCTGCGCGCCGCATGTCACCCCTCGCGATCGCGACGCCGCTCGCGAGTTTGAGCGCGACTGAGTCCCGCTTGCGTAAACCCGCGCACATGCAAGCGGCCGGATATAAACCCCAAGATTTTGACCAAAACACGACGCGAGACCGCGCGCACGGCGCGTAACGACGAGACTTAGCGGCGAAATGCGGTCAAGAGACTTGCGCATGAGCGGCGCGGAGGGTCGCGTGACGCGGCGCCGCTCGACTTCAGCCTCGGGCGATTTTGCCGCCGCGTCACATCGTCGCCATCAACCCTGGGTCGGCGCCCCGCGCGGCGCGCGGCGCCCGGCCTTGAAAGAAACAAGCTTCCGCGCGCGCTAAAAATAAATCGCCTCGCGCCTTCGGCTCGCCATGGGCGCATGCCATGGGCGACGCCCGATCAAACCTGGCGAGCGATGAGACGGCGCGCATGTTTAGAATCTCGCGGCGCGTTCTCATCGAAAACGTCTGGCGATATTTGCAAGAGCTCGCCTTAGCGCGCTTTCCGTTCGAACGGAATCGTTCGAACGATAAGAAATCGCGCCAGATCAAAATGCTGGAGCGAGTTCTCATCGCAAAAGTCTGTCAACTTTTGCGGAACTCGCTCTAGCGCTCGGCGCCGCGACGTCGCGAAGATCGATCGTTCGGAGTTCGGGCCTCGCGGCGGCGCGGGTCGCCCGACGACAGTTCGACGGCGGAGCGGCTTCGCCGCCGGGCGTCGCTTGGCGTTCCAAGGGGTTGCACGGCGGGAGCCAAGGGCGCCGGATCGATCAACAAGGCGCAGGCGAACGCCAGCATCGCCATCATCGCGCCGGTGCGCAAGGGATAGTCGACCAGCGAATGGCAGAAGAGCAGCGCAATGAGCAAGATCGCGGCGCGGCGCAAGGATTGGTCGATCGCGGCGGCGCCAGACTCCGACGGGCCCCAGGCCCGCGCCGCGCGGCGAACAAGCCAATAGAGGAACACACATAAGAGCAGCGGACCGACGCCGCCGGTTTCGAGCCATAATTCGAGCAAATCATCATGGGCGTGGTTGACGTAAGCGCCAGGCAACAAGTCCGAAGGCTGCTCGAACGACGCATAGACTGGAACAAAGGCGCCGAGCCCGGCCCCGACCGGCATTAAGGTTTTGGCGGCCAGGATGGTGTTGCGCGCGAAGACGACGCGCGCGTCGGCGAGGGGATCGACGTCAAAGCGGTGCAACAGTCGAAACAAGGCTGGACTGCCCCAAAAAAGCAAGGCGAAGCCGACGACGCCCGTCAGCGCGCCGATCAACATGCGGCTGGAGGCGAGATTTTTGAGCCGCCGCGAGGGGTTCGCGGTCAACGCGAGGGCTGCGAACAGCCCAACCAGCATCAGAATTACGCCCGCGCGGGAGGCGGCGGTCACCTCGGCGACGCAGAGCACGACAAGCGCGACCGCCATCGCGAGCGCTCGTAAGGTCCCGGCGCGGGCAGGGTCACGGCCTCTCCCGCGCGAAAGGCGCGGCGCGGCGACGCCGGCGGCGAGCCAAGCCGCCGCGAGCGGGATGATGGAATAGAGCAAGGCCGCGAAATGGTCGCTGTTGGCGAAAAAGCCGACAGCGCTACCAGGGTTGGTCACCTCAAAAAACAGCAAGGGACTGGTCGGCCCCTGCGCGTGTTGGATAAGGCCGAGAAGGGCGCTCGCGAAGCCAAAGGCGATGGCGAGGAGGCTAAAGAGCCGGCGCTCGGGTCCGCCGAGGGTGAGAAGGGAAAGAAACACCGCAAGCGGCGGCAGCAGCGACAGCGCGCTCAGCCAGGTCGCCCGCGGCGCCATGCTGAGCGGCGCCCAAGCGGGGCGGCGACCGATGAGTTCGAAGGCCGCGACGACGCCGTCGCGGCCGGGGAGATGCGTCCATAGCGCCGGCGGCAGCGGAACGAGCTGAAGGAGCGGCACAGCCAGAATTGCGCCGCAAAACGCCAAAGCGTGGCGGATCTCGCGGCCATGCGCGGCGCCGGCGACGCGCCAAAGCGCCGCGAGCGAGATCGGGACCGAGAGAAGTTGAAGGACCGCGTCGGACGGGAGGCCGCTTCTCGTCCCGCCGCCGAGCAGCAGGCAGGACAAGAAGCCAAAAGCGGCAACCAAGAAAAACACTTCGGGCCTCGGGACCGAGCGGATCCGCGTCTCCAGCGTCGCGACAACCGGCGCGTTAGGGGCTCACGGACGGGTTAATAGGGAACAGGGGGGGGGGATTGGGATTGTTCGGGGTGGTGGCGAGCGCGACCGCGACGCCGCCGCCGAACAGCGCGGCAGCCCCGGCCCCTAACCACCACGGGTCGACGGGTTCCGCCAACGGAACGAAAGGCTCGCCTTTCGTGTACGGCAAATCTTGGGCGATAAATGAGCAGGGAGAATGACGCGCGACCGTCGTCAACGAACCCGCCGGAAGCTTCACGGCGCATTTATCGTCATAGACAAGGCGCGCCGCGCCTTTGCGCCCGACTTTAATTTTGTCTCCGGCCGCCAACTCGGCCGAACTTTGAACGGCGGCAAAGCCCGGGCCTTGGTTAACGCGAACGTCGCCTTCAGCATTCTCAAGCGAGGCGGCTCTGGCGACGCCGCTGGCGAGCAAGGCCGCCACAACAAAAATTTTATCGCGTTTCATGTGCAGGAATCCTTATCGACTTGCGTAGAGCCCGAGACCATCTCAAGGCCGGATCGCCGTAACAAATTTCTCTCATTGGTTTGAGAGCCGTCGCGCAACCGACAACGCAAGTGTAACCGCGGGGTCGTTTCCCGGCAAGCGGCGTTATTGTGGCGACAGCTTATTTTTCGCTTACTGTTGCAAATGCGCAACACTCAAAGTTTTTTTGGTAAACGATCCATCGCCATTTCCCCGTGCGCTCTCAGCCGACGGCGGGACCAGCTTAGTTATTTCGCTCTGACATGCGACTCGAAAAAGGCAAGGGCTCGAGCCGCGCGCCGCCGGTTTGCGGTCGCGCGACACATTGGGCGCGCCCGCTAGAACACAGCATGCTTTGTGTACTGCGGCACGGTTCTGAGACAACCGACTGCGCTTATTCAGGCTGCCAAGGATAGCTCTCCGACGTTTGCATTGGCAACCCGAAGTTGAGCGGCTCGCACTTGAGTGGGCGTTTGATAGCCATGCCGAGCGACCAGCCAGTTTTCGTTATAGTGACGTGCGAACTCCTGGAGAGCTCGGCGTAATTCCTCGACCGTGTCGAAGACCCGGACCCACAACAAGTTCTCCTTGAGCGTGCGGATGAAGCGCTCGGCGACGCCATTGCCCTCGGGTTCCCGCACGAAGGAGGGCGAGGCTTCGATGCCCAGACACTCGATTTCATCCTGAAAGTCCCGGGACATGTAGTTGGAGCCGTGATCATGACGCAGTTTCAATCCGTGCGCCATGCCGGGCGCGATGGTTCCGAAGCAGCGGTGAACGCCCTGGCGCACCGGCTCCAACGCCTCGAAGCGATTGGCTGAACGCGCCGCGTGAATGCCGACGATTTCCGAATTGGCGTGTTCCACGGCGACGAAGACATAGGCCTTGCCTTCGCTGGTCGTGATTGTTTGCGTCATGTCCGTTCCCCACATCTCGTTGACGCGATCAGTGACAATCG
>PLZT01000691.1 GCA_003152255.1 Methylocystaceae bacterium
TCGCCAAGCCGCTTGTCCAGATAGGTGCCTACTTCCGAAATCAGCGGCTCGATCCGGTTCTCGAAGAAGTGGTTGGCGCCGGGCACGACGGCGTGCTCGATGACGGCGCTCTTTTGGGTTTTCAGCTTATCAAGCTGCTCGATGACTTCTTTCAGCGGCGCCACCCGGTCGAGATCGCCGTGGATGAACAGGCCCGAACGCGGGCAGGGCGCGAGAAAGGAGAAGTCGAAGCGGTTGGCAGGCGCGGCGATGGCGACAAAGCCCTCGATCTCGGGCCGGCGCATGAGCAATTTCATGGCAATCCAGGAACCGAACGACACGCCGGCGATCCAACAGGCGCGCGCGTTGGGAGCGACCGCCTGGGCCCAGTCGAGCGCGGCGGCGGCGTCGGCAAGTTCTCCCACGCCGTGATCGAAACAACCCTCGCTGCGCCCCACGCCACGGAAATTGAAGCGCAGCACGGAGAAGCCGCGCTCGGCGAAGGCGTAATAGAGATTGTAGACGATCTGGTTGTTCATCGTGCCGCCGAACTGCGGGTGCGGATGCAGGATGAGAGCTATCGGCGCGCCGCGCGTGGCGGACTGGTGGAAGCGGCCTTCCAGCCTGCCGGCGGGACCGGTGAAAACAACTTCTGGCATGGGTCTCCATATCGCCCGCGCGATCCGTCGCCTCATGGCGAGCCTGGCGCGGCGAGAGTTTTTGTGATGGCGAGGCCTCACTTAGCATGATAGGCCCCTTGAAATGCAATGGTTTTTGCGAGGTTGGGCAGATGCTGGAAAGATTTGCTCCCCGTGCCTTATGAGCGGGCGCCAGTGAAGCAGCGGCAGCCGAGCCGGCGCGGCAAAAAGGTCGTCACCGTCTATCTGCCCGAGAGCGTCTGGCGTGACGCCAAGATGCTGGCCGCGCGGACCGACACGACAATCGACGCCATCATGCGGCGAGGACTCGACGTTGTTTTCGCCGAGCATGCGATCAATCGCGGCGCCTGACGCCGCGCCATAGGGAGTTTAACGCCGATGAGTTCCCACGGGAGCAATACGCCGAGACCGCCCAAGCCGGACAACAGCGAACTCATGGCCCGACTGCGAAGCGACGCCGAGGAATTGGCGCGGATCGTCATTTCCGAAACCGAACAACTGACGGGCGAAGAAAACGTCATCGGCCCTGACCCCGAGGAATACCAAACCCCGCTGGAAGAGGCACTCAGAAGGGCGCACAATGCCCTTAACCGGATTGAAGACGAATACGATCGGGCAACACAGCATACGAACGCCGCCACCACAAAGGCAAAAGCCGCAGGGAAGACTCTGCATCTGTGGCGGGCGTGTAGCTTCTTAAATATCGCGATCACCGTGCTTGAAGCGCAGGAGGCGTGATGACTAAATGGCCCAAGGACGATACGCCGCCAGATCCGGCGGTCGATACCGGTCCTGACCAGGTGCGCATCGCGATTTCGCGCCATCTGCGGGAACAGCATGTTCCTAACGCGGAGGCGACGCCAGAATCTGTGGGGCTGGTCGCGCTCGAAGCGCTCGTTGCCTCGTGGCTTCAAGGGAGGAAATCCGATGAGCCTGCTGACCAGTGATGGCGCCTTCGACCGTCGCGCCGTAATGCGGCAGCCGCACGCCACACACTGGACCATGGTGCGAGAGCTATGGCTAAATCTGGGTGACGGCGCGAATCAAGCGGCGGATTTCTTCTCGGACGCGACTTCGCGTCCGCTTTTGAATGTTACACCGCTGACGACTTTCGGCAACTGATTTNNCCTTGCAGTCGTCGCCAGCTTTTCGACGCCGCCATCACCAGCTTGAAGACCATGAGGCGGGCCGTGTTCTGCGAGAGCGCGCCCTTCATGCGAACGGTGCGATGCCGGACCGTCGCGAAGGCGCTTTCGATCGGGTTCGACGTGCGCAAATGCGTCCAATGCTCGGCGGGAAAATCGAAGAATGTCAGCAACACGTCGCGGTCTTTCAGCAGGCAATCGACAGCCTTGTCGTATTTTGGCGCGTATTTCTCGGCGAATGTGGTGATGGCGAAATCCGCCGCCGCTCGGTTCGGCGACAACCAGATTTCGCGCAAGTCCTCATGTGCATTGGGTTGCACGGACTTCGGCAGCTTATCGAGAACGTTCAAGGTCTTGTGCTGCCAGCACCGCTGATGGCGTGTCGTCGGGAATGCTTCGTCGAGAGCCCTCCAAAACCCCAGCGCGCCGTCGCCGACGGCGATTTCCGGGGCGACCGATAGACCACGCGCCTTTAAATCGACGAGCAACTCTTTCCAGCTTTGCGCGCTCTCCCGCATGCCCGTCCGAAAGCCGAGCAACTCCTTCTTGCCCTCGGGCGTCGCGCCGATCAGCACCAACATGCATTCGGCTTGCGGCTCCATGCGCGCTTGCAGATAGACGCCGTCGGCCCAGACATAAACATAGCGCCGAGCCGACAAATCGCGGACCTGCCAACGCCGATATTCGTCCTCCCACTCGCTCTTCAACCGCGCGATCACGGCGGGCGAAAGATTGGGCGCGTCCTTGCCAAGCAGGGCCGTCAGCACTTCCTGAAAATCGCCGGTTGAAATGCCGCGCAGATAAAGCGCTGGCAAAAGGACATCGAGGCTTTTCGTGCGCCGCGCCCATTTCGGCAGGATCGACGACGAATAGCGGATGCGCTCCTCGGCGCTCGAAGCCCCGCGATCTCGCGCCTTGGGCTTTTCCACCTCGACTGGCCCAATTCCCGTCTGGATCGGACGAACCGGATCATGTCCGTGCCGAACGACGCGCTGGCGACCGTCCGGCAGCTTCAAAGCGGCGTGGGAGCAAAGGAAGGCCGAGAACTCGGCCTCCACTGCCTGCTCGATCAACCGCTTCGCGCCCGCGCGCAGAATTTCGGTGAGCGGGTCGTCGATTTCGTCCTTCGGGCGGAAGGGAACAACTTTATCCTCGGACATGGCGTAACGCTCCTTCGGGAGGTTCGGGTCGGCTGCACACCAA
>PLZT01000090.1 GCA_003152255.1 Methylocystaceae bacterium
TGTCGCGGCAGATGCAAGGCGGCGCGGGTCGGGCGATGGGGTTTGGCAAGTCCAAGGCCAAGCTGCTCACGGAGTCGCAGGGCCGGGTGACGTTCGAGGATGTCGCCGGCGTCGACGAGGCCAAGGAAGACCTCGAGGAGATCGTCGAATTTTTGCGCGATCCGCAGAAATTCCAGCGGCTCGGCGGGCGCATTCCGCGCGGCGTGCTGCTGGTCGGCCCGCCCGGCACCGGCAAGACCCTGCTGGCGCGCGCCATCGCCGGCGAGGCCAATGTGCCGTTCTTCACCATTTCGGGCTCCGATTTCGTCGAAATGTTCGTGGGCGTCGGCGCCTCGCGCGTGCGCGACATGTTCGAGCAGGCCAAGAAGAACGCGCCCTGCATCATCTTCGTCGACGAGATCGACGCGGTGGGCCGTCATCGCGGCGCGGGGCTCGGCGGCGGCAATGACGAGCGCGAGCAGACGCTCAACCAGTTGCTGGTCGAGATGGACGGCTTCGAGGCCAATGAAGGCATCATCCTGATCGCCGCGACCAACCGTCCCGACGTGCTCGATCCGGCCCTTATGCGCCCGGGTCGGTTTGATCGCCAGATTCAAGTGCCGAACCCCGACTTCATCGGGCGCGAGAAGATCCTGAAGGTTCACGCCCGCAAGGTGCCGCTGGCGCCGGACGTGGATTTGAAGGTTGTCGCGCGCGGGACGCCGGGCTTTTCCGGCGCCGATCTGATGAACCTCGTCAACGAGGCGGCGCTTCTGGCGGCGCGGCGTTCGAAGAGGATCGTGACGAGGGCCGAGTTCGAGGACGCGCGCGACAAGATCATGATGGGCGCGGAGCGGCGCACGCTGATGCTGACCGACGAGGAGAAGCGCCTCACGGCCTATCACGAGGGCGGCCACGCGCTGGTGTCGATCAACATGAAGGGGTCGATCCCGATCCACAAGGCGACGATCATCCCGCGCGGCCGCGCGCTGGGCATGGTGCAGGGCCTGCCGGAGCGCGACCAGATCTCGCAGAGCTACGAGCAGCTGATCGCCATGCTGGCGATGGCGATGGGCGGGCGCGTGGCGGAGGAGCTGGTGTTCGGCCACGACAACGTGACCTCGGGCGCGGCGAGCGACATCCAGCAGTGCACGCGCGTGGCCAAGGCGATGGTGACGCAGCTTGGCTTCTCGGACAAGTTGGGCACGGTGGCCTACGCCGAACCGCAGCAGGAGCAGTTCCTGGGCTATTCGATGGGTCGCCAGCAGAGCATCTCCGAGGCGACGCAGCAGACCATCGACGCCGAGGTGCGCCGCTTCGTGCAGGAAGGCTACGACACCGCCAAGCGCATATTGACCGAAAAGCGGAAGGACCTCGACACGCTGGCCAAGGGGCTGTTGGAATACGAAACCCTGACCGGCGAGGAGATCGTCAACCTGCTCAACGGCGTGCAGCCCGTCCGCGAGGACGTCCCGCCCTCGACGCCGCAGCCGCCGCGCGCCTCGCCGGTCCCCTCGACCGGCCGAAAGCCCGAGCCCGACGTGGGCGGCTTGGAGCCGCACCCGGTCTAACGCAGACCCGATCACGAAACAGAATAAAGCCCGGCGCAAGCGTCGGGCTTTATTTTTGTCCCGCGGACTCCACCTTAAACGAGGGGAGGGCTGGCGTTTTAGCTGTTAGGATGAAGGTCTATTCGCCAGAACTTTTGCGTCGGACGCCTAGATCATGGTAACCAATGCTCCGGTTTCGTACGCGCGAGCGCCGGCAACTGCGATAGGTTCGTCCCACGCGCGGGGCGTCGCTGCGCGATTTTCAATGGCTTGAGGGATCACAGTCGAATGACCCGCTCATATTTTGGAACGGACGGAATTCGCGGCAAGGCGAATGAGAAGATCACGCCGGAACTGGCGCTCAAGATCGGACAAGCCGCGGGCATTATTTTTCAGCGCGGGGAAGGCCGACATCGCGTCGTGATCGGCAAGGACACGCGCCTCTCCGGCTATATGATCGAATATGCGCTGGTCGCCGGCTTCTCGTCGGTGGGGATGGACCCGCTGGTGCTCGGCCCCATGCCGACGCCCGCCGTCGCCATGCTGACGCGCTCGATGCGCGCCGATGTCGGCGTGATGATCTCGGCCTCGCACAACGCCTACGAGGACAATGGCATCAAGCTGTTTGGTCCCGACGGCCACAAATTATCCGACGAGATCGAACTTGAGATCGAGCAATTGCTCGACAGCGATCTCACCCACAAGCTCGCCGCGCCGCACGAGCTTGGACGCGCCCGGCGAATCGACGACGTGCGCGCCCGCTATATCGAATTCGCCAAGCGCACGCTGGCGCGCAACATGAGTTTCGAGGGCCTTCGCATCGTGCTGGACTGCGCCAATGGCGCGGCCTATCGGGTCGCCCCCGAAGCCTTGTGGGAGCTGGGCGCGGAGGTCATCGCGATCGGCGTGGAGCCGGACGGCTTCAACATCAATCGCGACTGCGGCTCGACCTCTCCCCAGGCGCTGCGCGACAAGGTGCGGGAACTGCGCGCCGATGTCGGCATCGCGCTCGACGGCGACGCCGACCGCGTCATCATGGTGGATGAACACGGCCATGTGATCGACGGCGATCAGTTGATGGCCGTCGTCGCGGAGAGCTGGCGCGAGCAAAACCTGCTGACGAAGCCGGGCATCGTCGCGACCATCATGTCGAACCTCGGTCTCGAGCGCTACCTCGCCTCGCTAAAACTTTCGCTGGAACGCACGGCGGTCGGCGACCGCTATGTGCTGGAGCGGATGCGCGAGGGCGGATATAACGTCGGCGGCGAGCAGTCCGGCCATGTCATTCTCTCCGACTATTCCACGACTGGCGACGGTCTCGTGACCGCCATGCAGGTGCTTGCCGTGGTGAAGCGCCGCGATCAACCGGTCAGCGAAGTTTGCCAGCGGTTCGAACCGCTGCCGCAGGTGCTGAAAAATGTGCGCGCGCCGCGCCCCCGGCTCGAGGCGGCGGCCGTCATCAGCGCCATCGACAAGGCGCGCCGGCGGCTTGGCGAACAGGGCCGGCTGGTGATTCGCCCGTCCGGGACGGAGCCGGTCATTCGCGTGATGGGCGAGTGCGACAACCGCGCGTTGATCGAAGAGATCGTCGGCGACGTTTGCGACGCGCTCAGGGCGCCCGCCGAGGC
>PLZT01000174.1 GCA_003152255.1 Methylocystaceae bacterium
TCGGGTGAATAAGACGGGCTAGCCTCTCAAATCGTCTTCGTTCAGCGTGAGCGTTCTGACCAGCTCGGACCCAGACGGACGACGGCGCAATGAAACGAGAGGCGCAATGAAAACAGATCGACGCACGCTCCTGTTTGGGTCTCCAGCTTTCATGCTCAGCATGGCGGCTGCGCCAACTGCGGGTTCGAGCGCAAGGGCGCAGGGGTCGCCCTCCCCAAACGGGCTTCCGGAAGGCGCGACGAGCCGTTTCGCGCAGATGAACGGAATAAGAATGCACCTTGTCGAGATGGGGGAAGGGCCCGTGCTGATCCTTTTGCACGGATGGCCGCAAACATGGTTCGCTTGGCGCGGCGTCATGCCGCGTCTTGCGGCCAGATTTCGTGTCGTAGCCCCCGATTTACGAGGGACCGGCCTGTCGGAGCGCACCCCATCCGGATACGACAAGCACACCATCGCCGAGGATATCCACGCTCTGATCACCTCCCTCGGTGTTGGCCGAGCCCATGTTGCGGCTCACGACATGGGCGGCAAGGCGGCCTATTTCCTGGCGCATCTTCATCCCGAGGTCGTTTCGAAGGTGGCGCTCGTCGATTGCTTGGTGCCGGGCACGGAGAATTTGGACGCGCTGCGCGGTGGCGCGTGGCACTATGGCTTCCATATGGCTCCGGAAACGCCGGAGATGCTCACCAACGGACGTGAACGCGATTACATTCGCGCGCAAATCAAGGCTTGGTCGCACAAAAAGGACGCGATCGGCGAGGACGCGATCACGGAATACGCCTCGCATTACGCGACGCCGGGCGGCATGACCGCCGGGTTCAATTTTTATCGAGCGCTCAAGGACGACGTGCCCTTCGCCGCGACGTTGCGGGATCAAAAATTAAACATGCCGGTCATGGCGATCGCCGGACAACATGGGGTGGGAGAGCGTCTCGCCGATGCATTGCGGCCCGAGACGCGGGACCTCACGAGCGTCGTCGCTCCGGACTGCGGTCACTTCGTGGCCGAGGAGGCTCCCGAATTCTTCTGCGAACATTTGGAGAAGTTTTTTATAGGGTGATCGCGCGGATTTCAGTTCTCTATGCATGCGCAGCCGCCATGCGGGTAGGTTCCCGCATCCCTGCCATTTGCGGCGGGGCGCGGCTGATCAATCGGCTTGCGACGGTGACGATGGTGAATTATCGCGCGCTCGTGACGGCTCGGCGGTTCCAAATTCGCGGAGAGGAAAGATGCGAATACTCGTTCTCGGCGCCGGCGGCGTTGGCGGTTATTTCGGTGGACGTCTCGCCGCCGGAGGCGTCGACGTCACCTTTCTGGTGCGCACGCGCCGCGCCGCGGAGCTCGCACAAAGCGGGCTCGTCCTGCGAAGTCCGCTCGGCGATTTGCAAGTGGCGGTCAAAACCGCCGAGCGCTCTCGAAGAGAGCTTCGACCTCGTCATCCTCTCCTGCAAGTCTTATGATCTCGAGGGGGCCATGGCCGCGATCGCCCCGGCCGTGGGACGAAACACGCTTGTGCTGCCGCTCCTCAATGGGCTTCGTCATCTCGATGCGCTCGATATGCGCTTCTCGCCGCAGCGCGTCCTCGGCGGCTGTTGCCATATTGGCGTAGCCCTCTCGTCGGACGGCGCCATCGAGCATCTGAACAGGATCGCGCGCTTTATATATGATATATGGGCCGCGCGCGAAGGAGCAGGAGGCGCGCTGCGACGCCTTGCAGGTCGACCTCTCTCGTGGCGGCTGTCGATTTGCAGTTCAATGCGGGACTTTGGAGTTTCGGCGGAAATTCGGTCACTTCATTTGGGATTCTGTGATTCCCTGTCTCGATTGAAATGGCATGGCAGTGCACCGGATTCCATGGGCTAAATTGAGCGTGCGGTCAGAAACGCATTGGTCGATCGACCAGTCGATCAATCCCACTTTGAGTGCCTAAAATGCGCTCGGTAGTCTCGATTGAAATGTCTCGAAGCGCACTTCAGTCCCAGCCAACGCATTGAAATTTAACAATACGCGAGTCCCACTTTGAAGTGTAAATCGACAGTTAAGGCGAACAAAAATAAAAACTGGTTCCGTTACGCGCGTTCGCCAGCGTGTGCGGCGCTCCAATGTCTATTAATCCGATCGATAGTATGCCGACCACGGGGCGGATGGAGTTTACTTCACGCAACTTTGGTCGTGACCGGTGGAAAGCTTCTGTTCGTCGGAAGTGTGCTGACCCGGTTCGGAGCAACCGCCAGCGTCTTGTGCGCCTCGCAGTAAACGGCTTCCGGTGAGCACGCGCTACCGCAGAACCGGAACGTCTCTAAATGGTGCGGATTACCGATTGGCCAGCGGCACATGCCGGTGCGAAGGTTCATGAAGCTGACAGGAACCGAAGCGAGGAGCGGCTTCCAATTGTTGCCGTGCTCCTGATTATTCATGTAATGGCGAGCAGCATCCTGCCGTGCTTGCATCAATCCGCCATCGGGCGCGGGTCGGCTAATCGGGCTCTTTGTTTTGCTCATTTCGATGCCGCAACCCGTTCCTTGGCTGTCGATGGCGGCGAAAATCGAGGCCAGGGATTTTGCGCCGATAGCCTACACATTGCGACGCCTCAAATCATCGGCGACGCTTCCGAAAAAACTGCTCGATAAGCAGGGCTGATCGAGCGGCTTTACGTTCGCCGAGATGGGACGCGCTAACCTGCTTAGGATCAGTTCTGCTTTGCGGCGACAGGCACTTTAAACGGCTCAGCGACGACTGACGGCTTCGCAGGCGACGTGACCATGATTGGCTTGAACGCTTCCTTGGCGAGGCTTGAATACAGCTCGCCAATCTTGGTGGTTTGGGCCATGAAATCCTCATAAGCGGATTTGGCGAAGTCCGACTGGAGCTGGATCGCCTCGTCGATCTTCTTCACGCCGCTCAGCTTCTCGAAGAGCACGCGGCTTTTCTCAAAGGACTTCTTTGAATAGTCAGTCGTTTCGGCTGCGATGGCTTGCAGACCCTTGGTCGACGAGGCAGTCGCCGTGGTGAACGCCCCGAACGGAGCCGTGCCGAACGCTTTGATCCCTGGGAAGGTGACTGACATGGAATATCCCTTTTTTGTCCAAGCATCCGGGGTATTTCCCGAAACACTAGAGGGACGCACTTTATGTGCGATGCACAAATAAGTCAAGCAAATATATTGCGTTGCAGCATAACCTAGAGAATTCCCACAGCCTCAATACGGCGCCAAAAGCGCGTCTAACTTCCATAGCCGAAGTTCAATATTGCCGCCCCCGCGAATTAAAAATCCACGTTGAGGTTCGAAGGTCCGGTTTGAGTCGATATATCGGTGACGTTTATTGGGTCTTCGTCAAACTCTGTGGTCGATAGGCAGGTAGAGAGCCGCCCGCAATATTGCCGCGCCACGCCCACCGAGTGAACTCCCTTCTTGGGAAAGCCGGTGTCATCGACAATCCAGGCCTCGATCGGCCCGCCGCTTTCGATCGACGGCAGAACCAATTCGCGAACCTTCGCCAATACCACCTCGTCGGACCATCGCGACTGACCGACAAAGTGCAGAAGCGATTGATGTTCGGCGCTCGCTCGCGTGGGCGCGATCACCGCGGCCATTGGCTCGACGCTCTTGCGTTCTCCAGGGAGGATCAATCCGATGCAATAATCCTTCAGTGGACCAACCCGATTGGCGTGACCGATCACGCCGGCCAAAGCCTCGACATAAGCCGAAAAATGCGCCTCATTCTCGCCTGTCGCGCCATCCATGGGGCCACCAGTCGCCAACGAATTGATTCGCGACTCTACCACCGCGCAATAACGCGCGAATCCGCAAAAAATTCCTGACTCAGTAGAACTAAGCAAATGCCGCTCGAACCGACAAACTTCCCGGCTCACGAAGTCATTGGTGGCATGCAATTTTCAATGAATGACGGCGAAAAAATCGTGTCTGTCTTAGTCACGCACGAGGCGCTTGAAAATATCGAGAGTTTCGAGGCGTCCGGTCCAAAATTGAAATCATCGCAAGTCAGAAATACGATACTGGACAGACGTATTTCGGCGGTTCAGTTCGTATTACGTCAGACGATCTTGTAAAAATCATATAGGTCAAAACAGAACTATACATCAAAGTCGTATTCGTATTTTACTTGCGCATGTCCCGGCTTCGTGCGAATCTCGAACCGTCAACGAAAACGCAGAGGAGGCCACCTCGAAAGATGTGGTGTCTCACGGCATGAAGGGCGTCGACTGGCGCGCTCGTCGGCTCGGCCGTCCAGCGCGCGCCCTTGGTTGAGCCGCTCATAGGCTGGGCGATTTTCGCCACGCGCTGGACCGCCATGCCCCGCGTGCTCACGCTGTGAGCCGTTCCAACGTGACAGCAAGCGGCGCAAGGAAAGACGGCGGACAATGGCGGACAAAACCTCCCTGACGCAGGAGCGCCCCGTTTTCACCGACAAGGAGGCGTTGCTCTATCATTCGCGCGGCCGGCCGGGGAAACTCGCCGTGGTCGCCACAAAACCTATGGCGACGCAGCGTGATCTATCGCTCGCCTATTCGCCGGGCGTCGCCGCGCCGGTGCTGGCGATCGCCGCCAATCCGTCGCTCGCGCTGGATTATACGGGGCCGGCTCAAACATGAAGTGC
>PLZT01000114.1:0-1799 GCA_003152255.1 Methylocystaceae bacterium
CTTGCCGCCCCAGCCGTTGCCGCCGCCGCCGCCGGCCCAGCCGTTGCCGCCGCCACCGTTGCCGGCCCAGCCGTTGCCGCCGCCGCCAGTAGTGGGCGTCGAGCCAAGCGCATATTTCGGGTCATAATAAGCCGAGTAGCCCGGCGAGCCGCCATTATTGTCCCAGCCGCCGCCGATGTTCAGACCGCCGTAGAAACTGGTCCACAACGGCGGGGGCGGCGGCGGCGGAACATAGACCGGCGCTTCTTTGCGCGACGGAAGATCGGTGGCCATCGCCGATCCCGCGGATAGCGCCAACGCAACGACGCTGACGGCGAATAGAATCTTTTTCATGGCAAAACTCATCCCGCGGATAGCGCCAACGCAACGACGCTGACGGCGAATAGAATCTTTTTCATGGCAAAACTCCTGCTGCCTCATATCGTCGATTGCCGGCGCATCCGAACGTCCCAAACGAATCATTGCATAGTAATGGCGGAATCCCGATTTCTGAATAAAAAGCTCGCCCAATCAGGTTGTCGGCCGTCGTTTTTTGGAGAGTTGTGACAAATCCGCAACAACGGCTGAGTTAAAAGCAAAAAACGGCCCGCCAAACATCCCCGCGTCTGGTTACGCGACCGAGGCAAGGATTGCTCGACGGCTCGCAACCTCGGATGGAAAGGCGCGGGATGTTGGCGTTCGCGCCTTGCGAGTGGGCAAACCTATTGAGGACGCCCAAAGTCGCGGAAGCGGTCGCCGTCGAGCTAGCGCAGCATTCAAGCCCATTGCGGCATTCTCGAAATTCGTGAATTTCGAGAATGCGTTCCTGAAGTTCCATATTGACGCTTCCGCGCCGAAGCACGGTAGCCGCACACGATGTCACGCGCTCCACGTCAGTCGCGGAGCGCGTTCAAAGTTTGTCAAACGTCACTGCTGGTCACTTCGGGATAGATGCGTCGAAAAATGGTGTTCAGCGCATCATTCAGGCTAGCGCGTCGGATCAAAGCAATATCCGTCGCTGGGGGTATCGGAATCGAACCGGGCGCCGGTTTGCGGAACAGTTCAGGCCGTTCCAGCGCGAGTCGCAGTAGGGTTGCCATTCCTTCCGAAGGCACGGCTTTTGCCGTCTCGTATTTGTAAAAGGCAGTGGGGCCACCACCAAATACTCGCCCGGCTTCCCGTTGCGATAACCCCGCAGCTTCACGCGCCGCTCGGATTGCAAGCGGCGAGATCGGCGAACCCTTGGCGCGAGCCATCACTTCATGCAGTGCGGCATCGTGGAAGGCGTTGTCGGGGCCTTCCAGCACACCCTCGTCGCAGGTATCGCAATGCCAGCCAGGTTGTTCATAGCTCAGCGAGTGATCCTGAAACGAGACTGTCTCATTCATGACCTTGCGTTCCATCATCCCGCCGCAGGCCGGGCAGCGTCGCGTTTTTTGTTCCGTCGTCATCGTCATACCCCCTTGAAACTGGTGAGCAAAAACTCCCCGGTCTCGTCCAAGGTGAATTTCAAATAGAGCAGGCGCCCGCCGACCATTGGTTTGTAGCTGTCGTGCCATTGTCGTGAGTCATGATGTGCTGTCGCGCTTTTCTCAAAATCACGGGGATAGATCAGCGCTTGAATGACGGCGACCACCGCTTCGGCATCCATCCCGAGCGCCCCTGCGTCACGGGCGGAAGTTTTTGTTCGCTTGAGCGTTGCCCCGCTTGAGAATGCCGCCTTGATCGCGGCGAGGTCGTGCGTGCAGCGCTTTTTCTCCATTCCTCACTATGCAACAAAGATGGTTGCGCCTCAACAAAAATCAAGGGACGCAATTTGA
>PLZT01000114.1:1863-4953 GCA_003152255.1 Methylocystaceae bacterium
TGGGGCGACCGCCGCGACGCCGAGGCCCCCGCTGTCGACAAGATCAGCCCGGACAAATTGTCCGCCGCGCTCATCGGGCTGGAAAAGGCTGGCTACACTCTCGCCATCATCGACACACAAGGGGTGGACACCGCCGCGACCGCTGCAGCCATGCGATCAGCAGACCTCTCGCTTATTCCCGCCCGCCCGAGCGCCCTCGACATTGAAGCCGCGCGGCCCACCATGGGCTCGCTATCGCGGCTTAATCGATCCTTCGCCTTTGTGCTCAACCAAATTCCTGCCGGACGTTCTGCACGAATTCAGGACGCGTCCCGCGCCCTATCACTGCTTGGAGTGCTCGCGCCGACCAATATCGTCCAGCGGAACGACCACCAAGACGCCATTGCTTACGGGCTTGGTGTGACCGAGCACGACCCGGATGGGAAAGCCGCCGAGGAAATCCGCCAGCTCTGGCAATGGATCAAGCGCAAATTGGAAGGGAAACCTCATGGCGAAGCATCGGCCGTCGCTTGAGGCGTTCGCGCAGAGCGCAGCGCCAAACCCGGCAACGGCGGCACCGCCTGCCGACACCGTGGCAACCAACGTGGTTGAACTCGTGTCGTCCGCCGCCGCGACGACCCGCAAGGATCGACCGCATACGACCCTCTATCTGGGCAAAAAAGTTCAGAGGGTCATTAAGGAGATCGCGCTCCAATATGATCGGAAGCCCCACGACCTCTACCTTGAGGGCATCAACCTGATGCTCACACAATATGGTCGCCCTTCGATCAAGGACATCTCAAAGGATTGATGCGCTGCCACGTTGTCGCGTTGTAACGTTACAACGTGATAACGCTATTTATTGATGCGCGACCACAGCGGAGCCCGATTTTGGGGCGAGGATTCCGGAGTCGTTCATCCCGAAAGGGGCTGGCCAGAACGCCGACGCGGCACGCGTGAACTGGTAGTTTGTTTCGCAAACGCCACAAGACGCCCCTGAGCGAGCCCGCCCGCCCCAATCTCGGGGGCTGAATAGACGCGACTTCTCTCGTCCTCAACAAGTCACCCCCGAAAGTCAGTTTACAAGTTAGGACGACTCAGACATCCTAGCTAGCTAGCTAAGCGTGGAGATTCGTTGATGTCTGTTGCGGCTAAAACCCTCACGCCCGCCGCCCGGTGGTCCGCCACCAGTAAGGCGAAAAAGCGGGCGCGCGGGTTCCACGAGACGACTGTTTTTGTGCACGAGAGTGTGCGCCAAGCAATCGACGAGGCCGTTGCGTCCGGACAATTCAAGACTCGCCGCGCCGCTATGGAGCACGCCATTGAGGCGATGTTTCAAAGGGACAGCAAAGCTATGCCGCGCTGACCCCTGAAAAGCAAAACGGCCCCAGCTTTGGCGAGCTGAAGGCCGTTGTGACGACTGTGGGAGCCGCCTGATCCTGTAGGCAAATCTCCCACAGCCTGAGTTTCGTGTCAACGCAAAACCGTGAGGTTTTGCGCGTGGCGGAGCTATGTTTTTCAGCCGGCGGCCCTTGCTCGCCTGGCAACGGAGACGTGCGCCCTGCGATGGACATGGAGCCTTGCTGATCGGGAGGTTGTCGCGGCCCTTGGAGAAGGGCCTATGACAGCAATTGAATTTTTGACCGCGATTGGCGGCACGAAATCCTTTGCGACGCTGGACGGGTTCGCCCGCACCGTCTGGCAGCGGTGGGGAGCGAAGGAAGTCACGGACGAGCAGGCCCAGGCGCTGGCGGAGGCGATCGCAGCCCGCAAGCGCGAGGTGCGCGGGATCGACACGGTGGCGCAGCGAGCGCCGCATGTGGCGGCGCTGGCGAAAGGGGAGGGGAGGCCGAGCCATTTTCCGCCCAAACGGAAGGCGGTGAGATTGCCCGACCGGCGAGTGTCGATCGAGCGTCGGCGCCTGCTGGCGGCGTCCGGCCCGATGCCGCCGCAGCTCGCCAGCCAATTCACAACGGGGGAGCTGGCCGTCCTGCGGCTTGTCGCCGACGAGGTGCGGACCAAGCGGCATTGCACGCTCACCCTGGGGGAGCTTGCGGCCCGCGCTGGCGTCGGGATCACCACTGCCCGCAACGCCCTCCACGAGGCAGCCGGTCACGGCTATCTGACCATCGAGGAGCGGCGGCGCGACAAGCGGCCTAACCTCTCCAATGTCGTGCGGGTCGTCTCGCGCGAATGGCTGACCTGGATCGCGCGCGGCCGGAAAAATTCGAGCGCCGGCCGAGGAAACGCCGACGCTTCCGCTTCCCAGGGGGGAGGGTCCAAAAAAATGGAGTCCACGGATAAAGGTTCTAAACGAACCTATTGCGGAGACCGCGTTTCACGCGGTCAACATTCCCAAAGCTCACCTCAAAACCCGCAAAGAGCGGGTTTTGAGGTGAGATAAAGAGCGCGGCTACGCCGCGAAGTGCTTTTTTCAATGAAGTGAGGCGGCGAGAACCGTTCGATATGTCGAACGGAGCGGGGGCGGCTTGAGTGGAGGTTTGCTCTTATCGAGGGTAGCGCAAGGTTTGTGATTTTCTGTACGCTTCATTGGATGAACCGTAAACGTCGCTCCATTCATGCCGATCAAGGCTCTCATTTTCCGCACGCCTGGCAGCACGAGGCAACGTCATGGGTGAAGGCCTAACGCCCTCGATTTCTAACCGCCTATCGCAAAAGCCGGCCTTCGCAGAGGCCGGCAGGGCGAAAGTTCACCATCTGTCCACATTGGCGTACAGAAAATCACAAACCTTGCGCTGACCCCTACTTGCGGCCGGCGTCGCGGGCCTGTTCGAGCACGCCCATGTAGCCAAGGCGCGAGACCTCATCGAGCAGGAACAGGATGCGGCCCTTCACGGCGCCGTCCGCCTCGTAAGCGGCGTTGAGCAGCGCGCCGATGATGACGCGGCCGAGAGCCGGCGTCGCCTGCAAGGTTTTCAGTGGGATTTGAACGAAGACAGTCAGCTTGCCGCCGGTAATTTCGTGGGCCTCGAAAGTGTCGCCCGAGACGAGATCGGCATAGGCCGGCGTCGACAACCAGCGCGTGTCGCGGGCGGCGTTGGCGTAGACGCCGGAAAAAGTTTCGGCGACGAGGCCCATCAGCGTGCCGGC
>PLZT01000303.1 GCA_003152255.1 Methylocystaceae bacterium
GCAAGCAGTTCTCCGAATTCGACGCTGACACGAAGGCTTTCGTCGGCAACTGGCTGAGGGGCTATCTCAGCGCGACGAAGAATCTCAGCACCGTCGATTCGCGCTATGTTGCGCGCAACACGAGCAAAGCTCAAGCCTACTGCAAGAAGCACCCGAAAGACACGCTGTTAAAAGTGGGCGAGAAGGTCGGCCGCTAAACGAGAGAAGCCCGGCCGTTGGGCCGGGCTTTTTTTGGCTCTAATTTGTAAAGAAAAGCCCGGCCGCGAAGGCCGGGCTTCTTTTTGGATGGGCTCGCCGCCGATCAGTACTTGGCGAGGACCGGAGCCGGGGCGCCCCAGTTGAAGTGATAGTTCACGCCAGCGCGGACGACGTTGATCTGCGGATGGAAGTGGTTGCCCCAGGTCCAGCCGAAGTTGCCGGTCGTGCCGTTGCTGTCGAGGTCGACATAGAGATATTCGACCTTGGCCGACCAATTCGGCGCGAACATCCACTCGGCGCCGCCGCCGGCGGTCCAGCCGGTGCGCGTGTTGCTCAAGCCCCAGGCCTCGACCTGCCCATAGGCGAAGCCGCCGGTGCCGTAGAGCAGCAAGGTCGGCATGATAAGGTAGCCGGCGCGGCCGCGCACGGTGCCGAACCAAGCCAGGTTGATGTTGGCGCCGGTGATGGCTCCAATGGGAGCCAGGTATTGGCTGCCCAGCGCGCCGTAGGGGGACGCGAAGAGCGTCTGAGGGCTGTTGTTGCCGCCGCCGCTGAGGCTGGTGCCCTGGAAGTCGGTCTCGGCGCCAATCACGAACTGACCGAACTGGAAGTTGTAGCCGATCTGAGCGCCGCCGAGGACGCCGCCCTGGCTGCCGAGCGTATTGCCGTTGGGAAGGAAGAACAGGTTGGCGGGACCGATGGACGTGGGGCGTGGCGGGGGGACGAATAGCTCGCCGAAGGTGGGCCTACCGCCGAGTCCACAGCGGCGGGGGCGGCGGGGGGATATAAATCGGCGCTTCCTTGCGCGACGGAAGATCGGCGGCCATCGCCGATCCAGCGGATAGCGCCAACGCAACGGCGCTGACGGCGAATAGCATCTTTTTCATGGGAAAACTCCTGCTGCCTCATATCGTCGATTGCCGGGGCGCATCCGAACGTCCCAAACGACTCAGTGCATAATAATGGTGGAATCCCGATTTTTGAATAAACGCTCGCCCAATCAGGTTATCGGCTGTCGTTTTTTGGAGAGTTGTGACAAATCCGCAACACATACTTGATTAAGGTTTGGAACGTCGGCTAGTTCATCCAATATCGGACCCGGTCGTTGCCTTTGATTTTGCGTATATATTATCTTGCTCAAGCGATGGGCCGGCGAAACTCGGCGAACGCCCATCCACACGCCAAATCGGCCGAGCCAATGGCCGGCCGATCTGATGTTAGCGCTCGTCGGCGACGGGTTAGGGTCCGAATCGGAAGTTCAAACCGACTCATCCGCCCTCAACCCACGAGCGCCGCGTTTACCGCGGCGCTCGCCTTGGCTCGGATCGGCTTGCCGCCGATCAGTAAGCCGATCAGTACTTGGCGACGACCGGAGCCGGGGCCGCGAAGTTGAAGTGATAGTTCACACCAACGCGCACGACGTTGATCTCCGGATGGAAGTGGTAGCCGTAGTTCCAGCCGCCGCCGCCGGTGGCGCCATTGCTGTCGAGGTCGACGTAGAGATATTCGGCCTTCGCCGACCAATGCGGCGCGAACAGCCACTCGACGCCGCCGCCGGCGGTCCAGCCGGTGCGCGTGTTGCTCAAGCCCCAGGCGTCCACCTGCCCATAGGCGAAGCCGGCGGTGCCATAGAGCAGCAAGGTCGGGGTGATGAGGTAGCCGGCGCGGCCGCGCACGGTGCCGAACCAAGCCAGGCTGATGTTGGCGCCGGTGAGAGCCGACACGGGGGTCAGGTAGCTGTTGTTCGAACCGTTATAGCTAAAGGGGGTCGGGAAAAGCGTCTGAGCCGCGTTGTTGCCGCTGCCGCTGAGGCTGGTGCCCTGGAAGTCGGTCTCGGCGCCGATGACGAACTGATTGAACTGAAAGTTGTAGCCGGCCTGAGCGCCGCCCACGACACCGCCCTGGTTCCCGACCGTATTGCCGTTGGGGAGGAAGAACAGGTTGTTGCCCTGATTCACGATGGGCCTGCCGATGGTATAGATCGGCGCGCCGATCTGGTAATTCGGATCATAGTAAGCCGAATAGCCCGACGAGCCGCCATTGGCGTCCCAGCCGCCGCCGATGTTCAGACCGACGTAGAACCCGGTCCACAACGGCGGGGGCGGCGGCGGGGGAATATAGACCGGCGCTTCCTTGCGCGACGGAAGATCGGCGGCCATCGCCGATCCAGCGGATAGCGCCAACGCAACGGCGCTGACGGCGAATAGAATCTTTTTCATGGCAAAACTCCTGCTGCCTCTCATCGTCGATCGTCGGGCACGGCCGAACGTCCCAGACGACTAAGCGCATATTAAAGGTTGAATCCTGATTTTTGAATAAAAAGCGCTCCCCATGAGGTCATCGCCGGTCGCTTTTTGGAGAGGTGTGATAAATCTGCAACACGCGATTGATTAAAGTTTAGAACGGCCGGCTTATTCATCCTATATCGGGCCTGATCATTCGGCTTTGATTTTATGCATGCATTATCTTGCTCAAGCAATGGGCGGCGAGACTCGGCGCGCGAGGGAACGCCGATCCGCGCGCCAACTCGGCCGAGCCAATGGTCGGGCGACCCACTATTCTCGCCGTCCGCGATGGGTTTGGTCCGAATCGGAAATTCAAACCGACTTATCCGCCCTCAACCCGTGAGCGCCGCCTTCACCACGGCGCTCGCCTTGCCGAAATCCATTCGGCCAGCGTATTTCGCCTTCAGCGCCGCGACGACCTTGCCCATGTCCTTGATCGAGGTCGCGCCCAGCTCCGCCACCGCCGCGTGAATCGCTTCGGCGACCTCGGCCTCGCTCATTTGGCTCGGCAGATAGCTGGAGATCACCGCGATCTCGAAGCGCTCCTTGTCGGCGAGCTCGGGGCGGTTGTTCTTTTCGTAGATGTCGAGCGACTCCTGCCGGCTCTTGATCATTTTTTGCAGCAGGGCCAGCACGTCGTCCTCGGATAATGTCTTGCCGGCGCCGCGCGCCTCTATGTCCTTATCCTTTAGACCCGCGTTGATGAGCCGCAGGGCGTCGACCTTGGCGCGGTCGCCGGCCTTCATCGCCGTCTTGAGGTCGGCCGTGATCTTCTCGCGCATTTGGTTTCCACTTCGCGGGCAATTACATTACACCGGGCACATTGGACGGCCCGGCCCTTGGGAATAGAGCGGACATGAGCGTGGATCAAGAAAAAGCGACGGGTTGGACGACGCCGCGACGCACTGGCGTGCTGGTGCTGGCCTCGGGCGAAGTCATCGAGGCGTTTGGCGTCGGCGCGCGGGGCGAGGCGGTGGGCGAGGTCTGTTTCAACACGGCCATGACCGGCTATCAGGAAATTCTCACCGATCCTTCCTACGCCGCGCAAATCGTCGCCTTCACCTTTCCGCATATCGGCAATGTCGGCGCGAACGACGAGGATATAGAGACCGTCGATCTGGCCAGGAGCGCCGGCGCGGTCGGCGCCATTTTCGCCGCGCCCATCACCGCCCCCTCCAATCACCGCGCGCAAGGGCATCTCGCCAATTGGCTCGCCGCGCGCGGGATCATCGGGCTTTGCGGCATCGACACGCGCGCGCTGACGACGCTCATTCGCGACAAGGGCATGCCCAACGCCGTGATCGCTCATGCCGCGGACGGCAAATTCGACATCGACGCCTTGCGCGCCAAGGCCGCGGCCTGGTCCGGCATTGACGGCATGGATCTGGTGCCGACCGTGGGCGCGACGCAAAACTTCGACTGGCGCGAGACCAGTTGGCGGCTCGGCGAGGGATATGGCGCGCGCGACGGCGCGGGCGACTTCCGCGTGGTCGCCATCGACTATGGCGTCAAGCGCAATATACTGCGCCTGCTGGCGGACGCCGGCTGCGAGGTCGTGGTCGCTCCGGCGACGGCGACGGCGCGGGACATACTGGCGCTGCGTCCCGACGGCGTGTTTTTATCGAACGGTCCCGGCGATCCCGCCGAAACGGGCAAATACGCCGTGCCGGTGATCCGCGACCTGCTGGAGAGCAAGATCCCGACCTTCGGCATTTGCCTGGGGCATCAG
>PLZT01000717.1 GCA_003152255.1 Methylocystaceae bacterium
TGATCGTGGCCGACATCAAATCGCATTCCAAGCTCAAGAATGTGATGGTGATCTCGCCGGACACCGGCGGCGTGGTGCGCGCGCGGGCGCTGGCGAAGCGCATCGACGCGCCGCTGGCCATCGTCGACAAGCGCCGCGAACGCGCCGGCGAATCGGAGGTCATGAACATTATCGGCGACGTGAGGGATCACAATTGCATCCTGATCGACGACATCGTCGATTCCGGCGGAACGCTGTGCAACTCCGCCGAGGCGCTGCTGGCGGCGGGGGCGCTGTCGGCCTCCGCCTATATCACCCACGGCGTGCTCTCGGGCGCGGCGGCGCAGCGCATCGCGAAATCCAAATTGCAGGAGCTGGTCGTCACGGACACGATCCAGCCGACCCCGGAGGTCGCCGCCGCGCACAATATCAGGGTCATTCCGATCGGCCCGCTGATCGGCGAGGCGATCGCCCGCACCGCCAAGGAAGAGAGCGTGTCCAGCCTGTTCAATTGATTCGGGAGGGCGTCGGGCTGGGCAGAGGCATAAGCCGCTGACTTCGCGGCGTCCTTCGCCACGGCGTGCTCTGCTTCCGGTGCTTCAATGCTGGAGCCGGTTGACGACCCGGAGACCGCCCCACCAATTTCCAACCACCTCCGGGAGAGGTCGCATGGCTACTGAATTACGCGCTATCAGACCACACCCAGTATCTATATTTCTTGTCTGTTTGTTGTTGTTTTTCCTTAAAAGCCCGGACGCTGTTTTATATCCACAATTCTGGGCGGAGGATGGAGCAATATTCTACGCGCAACAATTTGGAAAAAACTGGCCGCAATTGACGACGCCATACGCGGGATACATTCATTTCATTCCGCGGATGATCGCATGGCTTGCTATACCCATTAAACCGCTTTATGTCCCACTATTTTACAATGTGGCCGCTATAATAATAGACTCCCTTTGTGTCGCCTATGCTTTCAAATATTTGTCGTTTATGTACGGCGCCACGGCCGCCTTGATATCTTTTTTCTTGCTGCCCACGGTCGGGGATATTTACGGCACGATGACGAACATACAGTGGTTTTTGCAATTCTCTCTTGTGCTTAGTGTGCTGCAACCCGGAGCCAGTTCCGAAATGCCACCCGCGCCCGCGCGCATGTTCATGATCTCGGCGCTGATCATTGTCGCATGTTTGACTGGACCCTTCTGCGTGATTGACTGCGCGGTTATATTGTTATTATTCGTCATAACATATTTATTGAATAATCATGGAGCCTATTTACATAATATTGTCCCAGAAAAAATGATTTATGCTCTTAACGAGATAAAACAAGGTATTCAACCATTCCGCTTTATAGCGCTCAGCATCGGCGCAGTTTTACAAGTATCTGTCATGTTCTCCCAAACTTTAAAAACCCCTAGTTCAGAATACGCTCTTTCAGTAATTGAAAAGGGTGAATTTGGCCTTCTTGGCTCGCCAAGCTTATACGTACAAGCAGTGAATGTTCCATTTTATTGGTTGCACGTCGTTATATTGCTAATATACGTAACAATAAGCCTTTCTTGTGTTTGTATATTTCTTAAAAGCCCAGGTTATAAATTTGGCGTAACGCTAATTCTGCTTTCTATTGGCGCAATGCAGCCTGTTCTCGCGATTCTGAAACAGCATGCGCTTCATACATTAACCTCAGTATCTCACTATTACTATTTCTATGGCGTCATTTGCCTTTGTTCGTTCGCATTAATCGTCAACAAAATTTCGCCCAAGCATCGGCGGTCAATTTTGACCGCTTCCTGCATGGTTTTGGCATGTATGCTTTGGTGGAAACCACAATATTTGAGCCGTCCATTCCTTATCCCAATGAACTGGCCTCGATTCGCCGAAGAAATATCTTCCGTCGACCATGACGTCGTTGTGCCCCTAAACCCTGACTGGCGCGCCGTGATCCATAGCACCCATAACGAGTAGCTGACGGTCGCTGCGAGAAACGCCCGCGGCGGCGAGCGCCGGGATCGCCGCCGGCAAATCTAGCCGCCGCCGCTCTGGGTTCTGAACGCCTTCACCTCATTTAGCGCCGGCCCGGCGCCAACGTAATCCAACGTGTCTATCGTGAGATGGGAGATCGCCCTGCCGTCTGGATTCGAAATCACGGTCCACAGGGGGTAATCGAACAAATGCACGACTTGCTCGATTTCGTCGCCCGTTGACGTGATGAACTTGACCCTTACCCGGGTTGTGCCGCGGTCGCGGGTTGGGCCGCCTCTCGACGCGAGTATCCACAGCTCGCGAACTGGTTCCGGTTGGTCAAGGACCAGATCCGGCGCTGTCATGGACTTGTCTGGCGTCCACCAATCGCCGCAGTTCTCCGTGACGGATCCATCAACCAAGGCGGCGGCCGCGCCGCGCAAGGGAATCTCGACGCGACGCCAGGCGTCGACGAGGTCGCGGCGCAAATAGACCGCGGCGCAATCGATGTTAGCGAGCTCGCCGATCTGCTCGTAACCCTTTACGACCATGTCGTACAGCGCCGGAAAACTGCGCAGATCGGAAGTTTCCGGCTTATAGTCGGGGTAATTGGTGAAAAAATAGCCTGGACGCACCGTGTCGAGGATCAGAGGCGGGTTCCCGTCGCGGCCGAGGTCCCGCAGCAGTCTTTGGCGGAAATAATCGCGCCCGGCGTTTGGACGAATCAAATACTCCGCTATCGCGGCGCGGTCGGCCGACTTGAGGCCCGAATAGGCGATCAGCCCTGGCTCCCATCCCCACATCAGCATCGAGTCCTTCGAGGTCACGCCCGCCCATGCGAACAGCGGGCGCGAACGTCCCGCCGGTTCCTTGGACGCGAAGGCCGATCCCAGCGCGGCGTCCGCGACTACCCACTGTGGCGGGGCCGGCAGTCTGTAGATGATCGTGGCCACGACCGGCGCCAGCAGAGGGATTAACGCGCGCAGGCCTCTCTCGAGCGGGGGCAGCGAGCGTTGCGCCAGCACCACGGCGAGCGGCAACGCCACGAACGCATATTGCCGATAGTGCTCAAAATTGCGACCGGGCAACCACATGGACAGGAACGTCGCGACCCACAGGCCGAAGCTCAACAACAGTAAATCCCAGCGCGCCTGCGTGAAATCAGCGCGCGGCACGAAGACCGCGGCCATCAATGCTGCCATGACGAGTATGAGCGGCGCTATATTACGAAATATGTCGAACCCCCTCGTTCCGAAATAGTTGGAGGCCAAGCCGAAATAGCCAGTGAGCACGGCCTGTTGCTCACCCACCAGGAAGAGGGGGGCGATCAGCGCGAGCACCGGCAGCGCGCTGCCGGCAAGGTAAGCGAAGGCCTGTGTCCAGGAAGCGCGACCCTGCCTCAGGTCGAACAACAGGCGACCGGCGCAAACCGCATGAAACAAAAGACAGAACGGGGCTGATTGCATTTTCGCCAGCGGAAGGCTGGTTGCGACAAGACCGCAAAGCGCCCAGCGCCACGCCGAGCGGCGGGCGCCGTCGAGCCCGACGAAGGCGACGCAGAAAAAGACGATTAACACCAGCGACAGCAGTTCGCTACTGTAGTGTAAATAATTTGCCGCGGTCGTTAACGAAAAGAATGCGGCCACCGAAAGGACAGCCGCCGTTCCCGGCCCCACCAAGTCCACGGGTCTGATCAGACTCGCAATGCCGAGCAGCGCCCCGCTTTGGAGCAATAGCCCCGTCAGGCGCGAGGTAAAAATGGACGGCACGAGGCCGAAGAGATAGGGCCAACTTATGACCAGCGCGTTCAACGGGCCGCTCGTCTGGAGGTCGTTTGATCGCCAGATTATCGGATCGTCCAGAATCCGGCGCGCGGAGACGGTCCATTGTGCTTCGTCAGGGTTGATGCTGACAGGAATATATAATGCATATATCCTGGAAAGCAGCGGAAGCGCGAAGCACAAAATCAATAGCGCATAATAATAATATCTGTTCCTAGTTATGTGTGCGACAACCATCTAACGCCGTTTCTTTCCCCCGAGCTAAGCGGGATTTCGCGTGACGGCGCGTATCAAGCGCCGTCTTGCTTGTCAGACGCGGCTTGATTCCATCGCGAAACTTTGCACCGTCGATGATATGCGGTAACCGATTTTAGCCGCGCGGTCATCACCAAGTTGAAGACCGTGAGACGCGCCTGGTTGGCGAGCGCGCGCCCTTCATGCGTCCCGCGGCGCGAGACCGCAGACGGCGACTTCCGGGACGGCCAAACGCCGCCGGCCACGGCGGGATCAGCGCCAAGCGCCGCGAAAACGTTCTACCCCCGTTTCCAGGGCTTCACTTCCAGCAGCGTCCATTCGATCGTCTTTTCGCGGCAGGCCGTGCCTTGCAGGCGCTCCTGCGTTTCCTTCGTCGCGACCTCGGCGAGAAAGGCCCGGCAAATCTTGCCGTCCGTCGGATAGGCGGCGCCGACCGGCGTGAAGCTGCCCTTGGCTCCCGTCTGCGGATTGTCCCAATTGACGCCGGCGCCCTCGCCCTGGGGATCGAGCGCGGTCGCCAGCGCGGCGACGGCGCGCCGCCTGTCTTCGGCGTCGAGACCGCGCGCCAGCTCCGGCGAGGGCCGGCGGATCGNNTTCACCTTCAACCAACCCAACGCCCCGTCGACGTGGGCGACCTGAAGAGGATTTTCTCTTGAACGCGTTAACGCCGGGTGACTTTATCGAGGCCGCCGAGCCGTTTAATCTTTTTGGCGATTGGTTCGAGGAAGCGAAAGCCAGGGAGCCCAACGACCCCGAGGCGATGGTTCTCGCCACCGCCGACGCGAACGGCCTGCCGGACGCCCGAATGGTGCTGCTCAAGGGGTGGAGCGAATCGGGCTTCGTCTTCTATACCAACGCGGAAAGCGCAAAGGGAATGCAACTCGCCGCGAACATGCAAGCCGCCGCATTGTTCCACTGGAAATCGCTGCGCCGCCAGGTGCGCTTGCGCGGCCCGGTGACGCCGACGCCGGACGCCGAGGCCGACGCCTATTTCGCCTCGCGCGCGCGCGACAGCCGCATCGGCGCCTGGGCCAGCCAACAGTCTCGGCCGCTCGAAAGCCGCTTCGCGCTGGAGAAGGCCGTCGCCCATTACGCCTTGAAGTTCGGAATCGGCGACATTCCCCGCCCGCCCTATTGGCGCGGCTACACGATCGTTCCGCTCTCGATCGAATTCTGGGCCGACAAGCCGTTTCGCCTGCACGACCGAGTGCGCTTCGCCCGCGAGGCGCCCAGGTTAGCCTGGACCAAGCAGCGGCTCTTCCCGTGAAGCGGGCCGCCTCCTCCTCGCCTCGCCGCCGGCCGATTGTCGGCGCCGCCGCGCTCATCGCGGCGCTGGCGTGTTCCCCGCCGGCGCCGGCCGCGAATTTCCTCGAGAATCTGTTTGGCGGCGGCGAAAGCTCCGGCCCCGCCCAAACGCCCCGGCCTCGGCTGCGGGGCGCCGAGCCGCGCCCCTCTCGGGAGCCGCCCGCGATACATCCGCCGGCGCAATCACGCGGCGAGACCCATGGGGCAAAGCGCTCCGCCAAGGCCGCGAACAAGCCCGCTAACAAGGCCCCCGCCAAGCCGCCGGCGGAGCCCTCCGAGCCGCCGCCGGCGCCGTACGAGGCTCAAATTCAAAGGCTGGCCGAAGTGCTGGGCGGACTGTCGTTCCTGCGCGATTTGTGCGGCGAGGGGGACGGAGACGACTGGCGCGGCAAAATGGCGCAGCTGCGCGACGCCGACGCGGCCGCCGGACCGCGGCGGCAACGATTGACCGCCGCCTTCAACCGCGGATTTCGCGGCTATGAACTCACCTATCGCGTCTGCACGCCCAACGCGCGGCTGGTGATCGCCCGTTATCTTGACGAGGCCGAAAGCCTTTCGCATGAGGTGGCGTCGCGTTACGGCAATCCTTGAGCAAGTTGGACGGTCTCGGTTAACCCTTTGGCAAGAGCCGCCTCGCGCCTGCCCGCGCGTTTGACTAAGGTGCGGGGCATGACGCCATTTCATCCCTCCACTCTCGACGAAACAGGCGCGGAACAGCACCGCGCGGCCCTGGTCTATGTCACCGAGGCCTTCGCGGAAGCTATTCTGGCGGGGATAGAAAGCGATAGCTTCGCGCATGCCGCCTTGGCCGCCGCGCTGCGCGAANNCCCGTCTCATAAATTTTCGGCTTGCCGGGCGCGCGAAATCGGTCGATAGCCAGCCGCGAACCGGGACGACCCCCCGGCGCCGCCTCGGACAAACACATGACCCGCACGCTTATCTGTCTCGCCCGGCACGGCGAGACGAACTGGAATCTCGAACGGCGCTTTCAGGGACAGCTCGACATCGCCCTTAATTACAAGGGCCGCTCGCAGGCGCGGGCGCTGGCCCGCGAACTCGGGGGCGTCCATTTCGATCACGTCTATAGCAGCGATCTGCGGCGCGCCGTGGCGACCGCCGCGCCCCACGCAGAGGCGCGCGGCCTTAAGATCCACGAACGGCCCGATCTGCGCGAAAAGCACGACGGCCTGTGGCACGGCCTCACCCATGCGGACGTCGAGGCGCGCTATCCGGAAGAATACCAGCATTATCTCGCCCGCCGGGCCGATTACGCCGCGCCCGGCGGCGAGAGCCTGATGCGCTTCGCCGCCAGAGTGCGCGCCGCGCTGACGAGAATCGCCCAGGCGCATCCCGGCGAGACGCTGCTCGTCGTCGCCCATGCCGGCGTGCTGGACATCGCCTGGCGCATGGCGACCGGCAAGCGTCTCGATGAAACGCGCGAATTTCCCGCGCTCAACGCCGCGCCGAACTGGATCGCCTATGAGGACGGCGCGTGGTCGCTGGTCGACTGGGCGCGCGAAGAGGGCCGCGAAAGAGTCACGGCGCCCTATGAAGGGCGGGACTTGCCGCGCCGCGAGGCCGCGCGCGTGCTGTTGGTCAATCCGCGCGGCGAAACCCTGCTGCTGCGCTTTTCGAGCCGCATTCTGCCCAATGTCGCGGAACAGGGTTTTACCCATTTCTGGGGCCAGCCGGGCGGCGCGCTGGAGGCCGGCGAGAGTTTTGAAGCCTGCGCCCGCCGCGAGATTTTCGAGGAGACCGGCCTCAAGAATCTCGACCTCGGCGAGCCCATCGCCACGCGCGAATTTCCGCTGCTGCTCGGCTCGGGATGGGTCCGCGCGGTCGAGCGCTATTATCTCGTCCGCTGCGAGAATTTCGAGCCAAAACTCGGCGCGCTGACGGCGGAAGAGAAGACCTATGTCGAGGGCTGGAAATGGTGGAGCCCGGCCGAAATCGCCGCGTCGAAGGAGCTGATCTACCCCGAGGCGCTGGCTCATATGCTGGCGGGGGCGGAGGTGGGGTAGCGGGCGGATCGGAGTTCAGCCGCCCCCGCGCCGCTCCGCCGCATTGCCCGTCGCTCGCCCTAAGTGCTACAAGCTGGGCGTTTCCCTGTCCCGGAGCCGCCCTTTTGACCCCCCCCTCGCCGCCGTCCGCCTCGACGCCCGCGCACGGGTCGGGAGATTTGCGCGCGTCCATCGCGACGCGCAAGGGCGCCTCTCTCGCGCGGCGGTTCTTCGTCTTTCTCGGCCCCGGCTATCTCGTCGCGACCGGCTACATGGACCCCGGCAATTGGGCGACCGCGCTCGCCGCCGGCTCGCGCTACGGCTGCGCGCTGCTGTTCGCGGCCGTGCTCTCCAGTCTCATGGCCATCGTATTGCAGGCGCTCAGCGCGCGGCTGGGGCTCGCCTCCGGCCTCGACCTCGCGCAGGCCTGCCGCGCGCGTTTTTCGAAGCCCGCCGCGATCGCGCTGTGGCTCGTGGCCGAGGCCGCCATCGCCGCGACCGATCTCGCCGAAATCATCGGAACGGCGATCGGCTTGCAGCTTTTGTTCGGCATGCCGCTCGCCGTCGGCATCGCCGTCACGCTGCTCGACACTTTCGTGGTGCTGGCCTTCGAGCGCGCGGGCTTTCGCAAGATCGAGCTGTTCGTCGTTTCGCTCCTGGGGCTCATCGCCTTTTCCTTCACCGCTCAGCTCGCCATGGCGCATGTCGATCTCGGGCAGGTCGCGCGCGGCCTCGTCCCGACGCGGCAGTTGCTCGACGATCCGCGCATGCTTTATCTCGGCCTCGGCATAGTCGGCGCGACGGTGATGCCGCATAATCTCTTTCTGCATTCGTCGATCGTGCTGACGCGTGCGGTCGGCGCCTCGCCGGCCGAAAAGCGCGAGGCGATCGGCTTCGCGCTGATCGACAGCGCCATCGCGCTGTTTTTCGCGCTGCTGGTCAATGGCGCGATACTCGTGCTCGCCGCTTCGGTTTTCTATGCAAGCGGCCATGTCGAGGTGACCGAGCTCGCCGAGGCGCATCGGCTGATCGCGCCGCTGCTGGGCGCGCCGCTGGCGGCGAAACTGTTCGCCATCGCGCTGATCGCCTGCGGCCTCAACTCGACGGTCACGGCGACCCTCTCCGGCCAGATCGTGATGGAGGGCTTCGTGCGCCTGCGCATGTCGCCGACGCGGCGTCGGCTGTTCACGCGGCTGATCGCGGTCGTCCCCACGGTGGCTGTGACGCTGATCTCCGGCGAGGCGGCGACGGGAGGGCTGCTGGTCGCGAGTCAGGTCGTGCTGAGCTTCACCCTGCCTTTCGCGATGGTTCCGCTGATCTGGTTCACGGCCTCGCGCCGCGTGATGGGCGAGCTTATCGCGCCGCGCCACACGACCGTGCTCGCCGCGATCATCGCCGCGGTCATCGTCGCGCTGAACGCCAAGCTGATTTTCGACGCGCTGGCGGGGTGAGCCCCGCGCGCGCTCAGCCCAATTCGTCCACCAACTCCCGCCACACCGCCGGCAGCGTGGCGGCGATATCCTCGGCGATCAGTCCCGGCCCGAAGATCGCCGCCGCGCGGGCATGCATCCAGGCTCCGCAGGAGGCGGCGGCGAGAGGCGCCATGCCTTGCGCGAGAAGTCCGGCGATGATTCCGGTCAGCGTATCGCCGGAGCCAGCGGTCGCCAGCCAGGGCGAGGCATAGGAGAGGATGGTGGCGCGGCCGTCCGGAGCCGCGACCACTGTATCCGCCCCCTTGAACAAAAGGACCGCGCCGCTCTCGCGCGCCGCCGCCCGCGCTTTGTCGAGCTTTGATAGCGGCGCGCCGCTGGGCGAGCGCCCCTTGGGATCGAACAGCCGCGCGAATTCGCCGGCGTGCGGCGTCAGCACGACGGGGCCGGGCGCGGCCTTGATCGCTTGCCAAAGCCTCTCCGGTTCGTCCGAAAAACTCGTCAGCGCGTCGGCGTCGAGCACGAAGGCGCGAGAGAATGAGCCGCCCTTAAGCGCGATCTCCACCTTCTCACGGGTCGCCTCCGAGACGCCAAGCCCCGGCCCCAGCGCCACGACATTTTTACGCGCATCCGTCAGCAATTCCGCCAGCGCCGCCGCGTCGTCGGCCTCGCGCAGCATGACGCTGGTGAGCGCGCCGGCGTTTATCGCCATCGCGTCCCGCGGACTCGCGAGAGTGACGAGCCCGGCCCCCGCCCGCAGCGCCGCCGCCGCCGCGAGCCGCGCCGCGCCGGTGAATGACGCGCCGCCGCAGACGACGAGGGCGTGCCCGCGCGAATATTTGTGCCCCTCGATTTTGGGGAAGGGCAGCGCCTCCAGCCAGAAGCCGGGGGCGTTGACGAAAATATCGGGCGCGATGTCGGCGAGCACGCCAGCGCGAATGCCGATATTGGCGCAGGTCAGCGCGCCGCAATGCAGGCGCCCCGGCAGCAGCAGATGCCCGCTCTTGAGCCGGAAGAAGGTCACGGTGGCGTCGGCCTCGACCGCGACGCCGCGCACCGCGCCGGTCGTGCCGTCGATGCCGGAGGGCATGTCGACCGCGACGACATGCTGGCCGCTCTCGCGCCGCCATTTGTTGAGCCGCGCGATCAGTTGCGCCGCCGGCCCGTCGATATCGCGCGCGAGCCCCGCGCCAAACAGCGCGTCGACCACCAGATCGGTTCCGTCGAAGGAGCAAGTCTCGGCGGGCTCGACCGCGCCGTCCCAGGCCCCCGCCGCCGTCAGCGCGTCGCCGCGCAGGCTTTCGCGCGGCGTGAGGGCCGCGACCTTGACCTTGATCCGCGAGTTGCGCAGCAACCGCGCCGCGACATAGCCGTCGCCGCCATTATTGCCGGGCCCGCACAGCACCAAAACCCGCCGTCCGCTGCTTTTCTGCAAGATTTGATTGGTCGTGCGCGTGATCGCGGCGGCGGCGTTCTCCATCAGCGTCATGCTCGGCACGCCGCGGGCGATGGCGAGGCTGTCGGCGCGCGCCATCTGGCTGGTGGTGAGAATCTCGATTGGATAAGGGCCCTGGGTCATCGCGTGATCGTGGCAAAAGCGGGCGCGCGCCGCAATGGGGTCGCGAGGAATTGTTCGGGTTCGAGCGATTGCGCCGGCGCGTCGTCATGCGCGAAATTCGCCGCCAAAGCCGCTTTTCAAACCGGCGATACTATCGGTCGCCGCCGCGAGGCCTGCAACAAACGCGTCGGCGAGCCCCATGCGCGATCTTCTTGGCGTCGCGCCATTGGGCGCGTTAGTCGAAATTTATTCTCTCCTTCTCTATCACCAGAGGAAATTGCCTCGAATAATTTAGAAGCAGCCCAATATATTCCCCGACCACCCCCAAGGCGAACAGCTGTATAGAGCCCAGAAAGAATATTGAAATCAGCACGGGAGCGACGCCGATGGGCAAACTATACCAAAAAATGAGTTTGGCGGCCAAATAAGCGAGGCCGACGACAAAACTCAGCATCGAGACGAAAAAACCCAAGAAAATCATAAG
>PLZT01000183.1:0-4219 GCA_003152255.1 Methylocystaceae bacterium
TTCGGTCCCTATCTGCCGTGGGTGTCGGAGAATTGAGAGGATTTGTCCCTAGTACGAGAGGACCGGGATGAACATACCTCTGGTGGACCTGTTGTGACGCCAGTCGCAGTGCAGGGTAGCTATGTATGGACGGGATAACCGCTGAATGCATCTAAGCGGGAAACCCACCTCGAAACGAGTTCTCCCTCGAGAGCCGTGGAAGACGACCACGTTGATAGGCTGGGTGTGGAAGCGCGGCGACGCGTGGAGCTTACCAGTACTAATCGCTCGATTGGCTTGATCGCTCTCATTATTCAATGCCCATCNNCAAAACACCATTTGCTTCATTGTTGTGCTTTGCCGGCCTGGTGGCCTTCGGCGAAGCGATCAGACCCGATCCCATCCCGAACTCGGCCGTCAAACGCTTCAGCGCCAATGGTACTATGTCTCAAGACCTGGGAGAGTAGGTCGTCGCCAGGCCTGCAATGCACAACAATCCCTCTTTACTGACACGCACAACGAAAAATCTCTCGAACTAAAACCAGATCAACCCACGCTTCATGGCGTGGGTTTTTCGCGTTTGGGCCGGCTCGGCCGCGAGGCCGCTATACCGAGATCGCGCCGGCCGTCGCCGCTTCCGCCCGCAACGCCGCGATGTTTCGCGCATATTCCGCCGGGCCGCCCTTGAAGACCGCCGTGCCCGCGACCAGCGTGTCCGCGCCGGCCTCGACGATCGCCGCGATCGTCGACGAGGAGACGCCGCCATCGACCTGAAGTCTTATCGGCCGCCGGCCGATCATCTCGCGGATGCGGCGGATTTTCGCCAGCTGCGATGGAATGAAGCTCTGCCCGCCAAAGCCAGGGTTGACGCTCATCACCAGCACGAGATCGATGTCGTCCAGCACATAGTCCAGGACGGATTCGCTCGTGCCGGGATTGAGCGAGACGCCGGCTTTTTTGCCCCTGGCGCGAATGTTTTGCAGCGTGCGGTGAAGATGCGGCCCCGCTTCCGCGTGCACGGTGATGAGATCGGCGCCGGCCTCGGCGAAGGCCTCGATATAGGGGGCGACCGGCTCGATCATCAAATGCGCGTCGAAGGGGCAGGTGGTGTATGGGCGCAGCGCCTTCACGACAGCCGGACCGAAGGTGATGTTGGGCACGAAATGGCCGTCCATCACATCGAGATGAATCCAATCGGCGCCGGCCGCGACGACATCGCGCACTTCCTCACCGAGCCGGGCGAAGTCCGCGGAAAGAATCGAGGGAGCTATGACAATGTCGGTATCCACAAGCCTTGCTCCGATGTGACAGAGCCCCTCCGCGCTATGCGACTAGAGGCCCGCCTCGCCTCACGCCGCCGCGATATGCGGATCGAGCTTGCCGGCCGCATATTGTTTGGCCATCTCGCTGAGCGGTATGGCCTTGATCTTCGACGCCTGTCCCGCCGTGCCAAACTCCTGGTAGCGTTGCACGCAGACCTTGCGCATCGCTTCCTGCGCGGGCTTTAGATACTTGCGCGGATCGAATTCGCCGCGGTTCTTGCCGAGCGTGTCGCGGATCGCGGCGGTCATGGCGATGCGGCAGTCCGTGTCGATGTTGATCTTGCGCACGCCGAATTTAATGCCGCGTTGAATCTCCTCGACCGGCACGCCCCAGGTCTGCGGCATTTGCCCGCCCGCCGCGTTAAAGGCGTCCTGCAACTCCTGCGGCACGGACGACGAGCCGTGCATCACGAGATGCGTATTGGGCAGCCGGCGGTGAATTTCCTCGACGACATTCATCGCCAAAATCGCGCCGTCCGGCTTGCGCGTGAACTTATAGGCGCCGTGCGACGTGCCCATGGCGATGGCCAGCGCGTCGACCTTGGTCTTCGCGACGAAATCGGCGGCCTGCGCCGGATCGGTCAGCAGTTGATCGTGGCTGAGCTTGCCCTCGGCGCCGTGGCCATCTTCCTTCTCGCCCTCGCCGGTCTCCAGCGAGCCGAGCACGCCCAGTTCGCCCTCGACCGAGGCGCCGACCCAATGCGCAAGATCGACGACGCTCTTCGTCACGGCGACATTATAGCCGTAATCGGCGGGGGTCTTGCCGTCGGCCTTCAGCGAGCCGTCCATCATCACCGACGAGAAGCCGAAGCGAATGGCGCTGGCGCAGGTCGCTTCGCTATTGCCGTGGTCCTGGTGCATGACGATGGGGATGTCGGGATACATGATGACCAGCGCCTCGATCATCTTGGCCAGCATCACGTCATTGGCGTAGGAGCGCGCGCCGCGGCTCGCCTGGATGATCACCGGCGCGTCGACGGACGAAGCCGCCTCCAGAACCGCCAGACCCTGCTCCATATTATTGATGTTGAAGGCGGGAACGCCATAATCGTGTTCGGCGGCGTGGTCCAGCAATTGCCTCAAGGTAACGAGCGCCATTATCCTGTCCTCTTTCGTTCGATTGGCGTTATAGCAACGCGGCGGCGGCTTGCGCCACGGTCTGAGGCGTAATGCCAAAATGCTCATATAGGGCCTCGGCGGCCGCGCTCGCGCCAAATCCGGTCATGCCGACGAAGGCGCTTGTCTCGCCAAGCCAGCGGTCCCAGCCAAAGCGTATGGCGGCCTCGACGCCGACGCGCGGCGCCGTTCCCAGCACCAAGGCGCGATAATCGGCCGGCTGCGCCGCGAACAGCTCGAAACTCGGCATGGAGACGACCGCCGCGCGCTTGCCCAATATTTGCAGCAGCTTCGCCGCTTCGAGCGCGATCGCCACTTCCGAGCCAGTGGCGAGCAAGGTCACGTCGCGCCCGCCTTCGGGCTCTTGCAACACATAGGCTCCTCGCGCGGAGAGGTTCTCGGCGATGGGGCGCTCCAGGGTCGGCAAATTCTGGCGCGAGAGGCTCAGCACGGAGGGCGTTTTTCTCGTGGCGAGCGCCAGCTCCCAGCATTCCGCGGTCTCGATCGCGTCAGCGGGGCGGAAGACGTTGAGGTTCGGCATGGCCCGCAGGCTGGCGAGATGCTCGACAGGCTGATGCGTCGGCCCGTCCTCGCCAAGGCCGATCGAATCGTGGGTGAGCACGTAGACCGCGCGCACGCCCATCAAGGCGGCGAGCCTTATCGCGGCGCGGGCGTAGTCGGAAAACACCAAAAACGTGCCGCCATAGGGCGCGAAGCCGCCGTGCAGCGCGATGCCGTTCATCGCCGCCACCATGCCGAATTCGCGCACGCCGTAATGGATGTAGCGGCCGGAAAAATCTCCCGGCGCGATCGAACCCATCCCCTTGGTGATGGTGTAGTTGGAATGGGTCAGATCGGCCGATCCGCCAATGGTCGCGCGCGTCGCGCCATTGATGACGCCGAGCGTCATTTCGGAGGATTTGCGCGTCGCGACCTTGGGCTTTTCAAGCGCGAGCTGTTCGCGAAAAGCCTGGAGCGGCGCGGCGATTTCGCCGGCGACGTCGCCTTGCAAAAACCGCTCGAACTCGGCGCCTTGCGCGGAGTTGGCGAGCCGTTGCCGCCAGGCCTCGCGCGAGGGCGCGCCGCGGCGTCCGGCCTTGCGCCAGCCGACCAGGATCGGTTCGGGGACTTCGAAAGGCGGAGAATGCCAGCCGAGTTTCTCGCGCGCGGCGGCGATCTGCTCCGACCCCAGCGGCGCGCCATGCGCGCTTTCCTTGCCCTCCTTGCCGGGAGCGCCATAGCCGATCGTCGTGCGGCAGGCGATCATCGACGGGCGCGGATCGTTCTTCGCCCGCGTCAGCGCCTCGGCGATCTGCTTGAAGTCGTGGCCGGAAATTTGTTGCACATGCCAGCCGCTGGCACTGAACCGCGCCGCCTGATCGGTCGAGGTCGCTAGACTCGTCGGCCCGTCAATGGAGATCGAATTATCGTCCCAAAGCACGATCAGCTTGCCGAGCCGCAAGTGCCCCGCGAGGTCGATCGCTTCCTGGCTGACGCCCTCCATCAGGCAGCCGTCGCCGGCGAGCACATAAGTGAAATGATCGACGAGTTCGGCGCCAAAACGCGCCGCCTGGAGGCGCTCCGCTATCGCCATGCCGACGGCGGTCGCGAGGCCCTGGCCGAGCGGCCCGGTGGTCGTCTCGACGCCCGGCGCGTGGCCATATTCGGGNNTAGAGCAGCATCGAGCCGTGTCCGGCGGAGAGCACGAAGCGGTCGCGGTCCGGCCAATGGGGATCGGCGGCGTCGAATTTCAGAAAGCCTCGGAACAGCACGCTCGCCACGTCGGCCATGCCCATCGGCAT
>PLZT01000183.1:4225-8216 GCA_003152255.1 Methylocystaceae bacterium
GTCAGTATGAGCTGCATGGCGAGGTCGAGTTTGTTGCCGGGGATGACGATGGAATTGGCGCGCGACATCCAGCTGCCGGCGATCATCGTCACGAGATAAGGAAAGTCCACGCCCTTGGGGTCGCGGAAACGGATCACCACGATCGATTCGTCCGGCGTCGGAATCGACCGGGCGACGAAGGGATTGGAGGTGTCCACCGTTGGCGCGCGCTGGAAGTTTATGTCCGTCTCCGAGAATTGGGGACAGATATAATACACATAGTCGTGCATCCGGCGCAGAATGGTCTCCGTGACCGCCCCGGTGGTGTAGCCGCGCGAATGGCGGTCGCGCAGCAGTTTTTGCGTCCACTCCAGATTGATGACGGGAACGACGCCGATCTTGAGGTCGGCGTAGCGCGCGACGTTCACATCGTCGGTGACGACGGCGCCGTGCAGGCCCTCATAGAACAAAAGATCGGTGTCGGGCGGCAGCTCCTCCCAGGGCGTGAAGGCGCCGGGCGGGGCGTTGTATACGGCCGCTTCGTTTTCGTCATGGACATAGTGGCGATAGCGGCCCGTCCCGGACTCGCCATATTCGCGAAACATGGTTTCGAGATCGGCGAGGAGATTCGCCTCCGGCCCGAAATGGCTGAAGTTGAAATTTCCGCGCGCCTGCGCGTCGAGCATGACCTGTTTCATTTCATCGCGGTCGTAGCGATGAAAGGAGTCGCCCTCGACATAGGCGACTTCGATGCGCTCGCGCCGGAAGATCTGCTCGAAGGTCACCTTGACCGAACTTGTGCCGGCTCCCGACGAGCCCGTGATCGATATGATGGGGTGCTTGGCTGACATGGCGCGCTTATCGCAAAACTCGAGACGTTTGTCGCGAGGGAATTGGCCGCCCCGGCTCTTCGCGAAGAGGGCGCGCGGCGGCGCGCGAGACTCGCCGGCCTCGGCCGCGCCCACTTGCCCGTTTTCAAGCATTGTCGCAAGAAACCGCAAGGTGAACGCGTGTTCTGGACCAAACCCGCTCCGTCGCCGGGGGGGTTGTCGCACGCCGCCGCCTCGCCGCGCAAGCGGGCTCGGCCGGGCGGCGCCTGATTTCGAATGTTCGCGCGCGGCGCTCTTCTATCCCGCTGCTCGCTTTTGCTCTCAACGTTTTAAGACGCGGCCAGTAATCAAGGAACCGATATCCCGCGACGCCAAACATGCTTGCTCTCCCATGAAGGACGCCATAATAAAGAACAACCCTGCGTTAGCAGGGGTGTTTTACCGGCGGTCGGTCGCGGGGAAGCGCCGATCGGCGTCGTCAGGCTTGGCTAGGTCGGTTGAAGCGGGCTCAAAGCCGCGAAAATGGAACAGCTAATGGAACTCCTGAGACGCACTGTTAGGTCCGTTCTTGGCTACGATTCCGCGCTCTACAGCGGCGCGTCGTCGGCGTATAATTCGATCGAGGTCGCGAGGCGCGAAGGTCTCGGGATGGCCCGGACGCTCAACCGGTTGGAGCGCGCCGGGCGCGGGCCGGCCGAATTATTGCGGCTTCACAATTTGGAACACCCAATCCTCGTCAGGCCGGGCACGCCGGACGTGACGACGATCGTCAACAACATCGTCCGCGAGGAGTATGGAAAGTTCGCGCCGCCAAGCGCGCCTCTCCGAATGATCGACGCCGGCGCCTATATCGGCGACAGCAGCGCGTATTTCGCGTCGAAATACCCAGATCTCAAAATCGTCGCGCTGGAGCCGCATCCAGCGAACCACGCCATGGCGAAGCGGAATCTCGAGGCCTATGGCGAGCGCGTCGTATTGCTCAACATGGCGCTCAGCTCCACGCGGGAAACCGTGATGATCTCCGGAGAGCACGACGGGGCTTCGGTCGGCGGGGGCGGCGCGCCGGTCGAAGCGACCACGGTTCCCGACCTGTTTCAGCGCACGGGCTGGGAGCGTATTAATATATTGAAGATGGATATCGAGGGCGCGGAGGCCGACGTTCTCGGTCCGACCGCTGACGCCTGGCTGGATCGCGTCGACATGCTGATCATCGAGTTGCATGGGCCCGAATGCGAACGCCAAGTGAGCGAGACACTGGGCCGGAACGGCTTCGCGGTGAAGCCGTATCGGTCTCTGTGGTATTGCGCGCGCGAACCGCGGCGCGCTTGAGGCGATCGCTGGGAGGACGCGATGATCTGGCGCGGTTTCGCGCTAGATCCGTAATCCCAGTTCCACTTCACGGCCTACCTTGACCTTCCGGCCAATCCGGCTCACCAAGGCGCGAAGCAAGTCTCAGGCGAGACCGGAGAAAACGGCGAGACCCATGACGACGCAAGCCCTCGACATTTTGCAACCCGAGACCTCGTTGCCCCCGGCCACGGCCGCCGAGCCCGCGCCGCGCCATCGCTCTCGCGGCGTCGTCATCGGGACCGGCGCGGGCGCCGTGACGGTCGGCGGCGGCGCGCCGATTGTCGTGCAGTCGATGACCAACACCGACACCGCCGACATCGACGCGACGGTCGCGCAGGTCGCGGCGCTGGCGCGGGCGGGCTCGGAACTGGTTCGCATCACCGTCGACCGCGACGAGGCCGCGAGCGCCGTCCCGCATATTCGGGAAAAGCTTGATAAACAGGGCGTTACGGTTCCGCTGATCGGCGATTTCCATTACATCGGCCACAAGCTCTTGGCCGATCATCCCGCCTGCGGCGAGGCGCTCGCCAAGTATCGGATAAATCCCGGGAATGTCGGCTTCAAGGAAAAGAAGGACCGGCAATTCGCCTCGATTGTCGAACTTGCGATCAAGCACGACAAGGCGGTCCGCATCGGCGCCAATTGGGGCTCGCTCGACCAGGAGATGCTGACGCATCTGATGGATATCAACGCGACGTCCAAGGCGCCCATCGACGCCCGCGCCGTCATGCGCGAGGCGATGGTCCGCTCCGCGCTATATTCGGCCCAGCGCGCCGAGGAAATCGGCCTAAGTCGCGGAAAAATAGTGATTTCCGCCAAGGTCTCGGCGGTGCAGGATCTCATTTCCGTCTACCGCATGCTGGCCGCGCGCAGCGATTACGCGCTGCATCTCGGCCTCACCGAGGCGGGCATGGGCTCCAAGGGCATCGTCGCCTCCGCCGCCGCGCTCGGCGTGCTGCTGCAGGACGGCCTCGGCGACACCATTCGCGTTTCGCTGACGCCGGAACCGGGCGGCGACCGCACGCTGGAAGTACAAGTGGCGCAAGAGATTTTGCAGACGATGGGCTTTCGCACCTTCGTGCCGCTGGTCGCCGCCTGTCCCGGTTGCGGCCGCACGACATCGACGGTGTTTCAGGAACTGGCGCGCGACATCCAGGCGCACATCCGCGACCGCATGATCATCTGGCGCCAGCAATATCAAGGGGTTGAGGCGCTGAACGTCGCGGTCATGGGCTGCATCGTCAACGGCCCCGGCGAGTCGAAACACGCCGACATCGGCATTTCCCTGCCCGGAACCGGCGAAACCCCGGCGGCGCCGGTGTTCATCGACGGGCAGAAGGCGATGACGCTGCGCGGCGAGGGCATTGCCGACGAATTCATCCGCATCGTTGACGATTACGTGTCGCGGCGTTATGGTGGCGGGAATTCCACGAAAGCGGCAAAATAGGTCAGCGTCAGCGCGCATAAACGCGCATGATCGCGCGTAAAGCGCGCCACGCCGCGCGTTTGAGCGCATTTGTCCGCAACATCGCGGCGAGACCCGGTGCCGGAAAGACGGCGACGCTCTCCCCGCCAAATTGCACATCGAAACGGCGTGCATAAACTCTGGGCGCCGGCTCATTGGTCGCCAACAAAATTTTCGTGGTCTCGTCGCCGAGCAGCAGCAGCGCCTTCGGCCGCGCCAGTTCGATATGGCGCCGCGCGAAGGGCGCGAGAGCCGCCGCGACATGCGGCGCGAGCTTTTGCCCGCCCGCCGGCCGCCATGGCGAAAAATACGCGTAGTACGCGGTTTCCCGACTCTCGCCCATCGCCGCCATCATCGCGTCGAGCAA
>PLZT01000113.1 GCA_003152255.1 Methylocystaceae bacterium
CGACCGCGGCGATCACCGGCTGCGGGAGCGAGACGATCTGCTGCATCAGGCTCGAGCAAGCCCGCATCGTCTTCTCGAAAAACGCGCGGCCACCATCCGAATCGGCGCGATGCGCCGTTAGCTCCTTTAGATCGTGCCCCGCGCAGAAAGCCAAGCCTTCGGCTTGCAGCACGACGACGCGAATATCGTCTCGGCGCGATATGACCGCGAACTGCCGCGACAGAGCTTCGAGCATCGTCAACGACAATGCGTTCCGTGACGAAGAGCTCTTCAAAGTCAACACAGCGACGTGGTCACCATCGTCGAACGTTATGAGCGCCGCGTCTTTTGCATCAGAGACCATGCAAGCGCTCCATCACTCGCCTGACTGGGCAGGCAAAAGCTTAAGCGGTTTCGCTGGAGATCTGGCGTCAACATCCGCTTTATCCGCTTTCGGACTTCCTATTTGCTTACATTGCGTCCGTCCTGGGTCAAACCCCCTTTTGCGATGGCGGTCGGCTCTTCGGATGTTTGGGTCAACCTCGGCGGGCGTACCGAAACACGAATAAGGAGGGCGGGCAGTGTCGAACGCCCTCCTTTTTGCGTGCGTAATCTCACGCCGCCTTCGCCTGCGAGGCGGCCGGAACCTCCATCGCCCTGAGATAGAGGTCGAGCAGTGACTCGTGTTCGTCGCGCTCGTCCTTGTCCTGCTTGCGCAGGCGAAGGATTTCTTTCAGCACCTTCACATCGAAGCCTTCGCCTTTGGCCTCGGACCAAACCTCTTTCTTCCCCTCATTCAGCGCCTTAATCTCTTCGTCGATGTGCTCGACGCGCTCGATAAAAGAGCGAATGCGATCGCCCGCTATTCCCACCGTATCTGTCATGTGTCGCCTCTCATTGGTGCGGAGGCACGGTATGGCTGCGAAAGTAACCGAGAGGTTAACCAGATACTGGTACCCACAAGCGAATTTTGGTGATGAGCGATTGAAGCTAGTCGCCGGTTCTCACATTGGCGTGATTTGGCGCCGGCTGAAGCTGATCGACACTCCCGCGATGACCAAGGACGAGACCTCGAAATACACGCTGCTGACGCTGGACGGCAAAGCGCTCCAGTTTTGGTCTTCCGACGGAAGCGAGGCGTCGACGCAACAGTAATTGAGGCAGAACCGATTATCGTTGTTGTTTAATGATTGCAGCGGATCGTAGGTGCGAGTCCACCGTCGCAAATGACCTCCAACGCAAGATGCCATGAAGACTTCGCCGGATTCGATTCGAAACCGAATCAATAGAAGGAATCAGGCAATGGATGCGCGGAACAGAGACACGCAAGAGCAGCCGACGAAAGAAATACACGAGGTGGTGGGCGTCTTTGACAATCTTGCAGCGCTTCAGTCGGCGATTGACCAACTTCTGACCGACGGTTTTGATCGGTCTGAAATTAGCGTGCTTGCGGAGGAAAAGACAGTAGCGCCAAACAGGGGCTATCGGCGCGCCGTTGAGCTTGAGGACGACGACCGCGCGCCACGGCTGCCATACATCGAAAGCGAGTCGCTCACTGAAGGCAAGGCTTCGCTTGTGGGAGGGCTTTTTTACATTGGCGCGTTCGTCGGAGCGGGAGCTTTAACGGCTGCGGGAGGCATACTCGCGAGCCCGATTGTGGCAGGCGTGTTAACGGGGAGCGTAGCCGGGCTCGCTGGACTTGCGCTTTCCAAATTGATTAGCGACCGTCAGGTAAAATGGATGCAGTCACAGTTAGAACGTGGCGGCCTCTTGCTTTGGGCGCGGACATGGACTGAAGAGCGTGAGCGCGAGGCGATATCCGTCATGCAACGCAATGGTGGTCATGACGTCCATGTCCATGCGGTGATGACTTAGATTCCCCCGACTTTGACACGTTAAGCTGTCCAATAGTCTCAATCGGCCAGCGGCGCCGGCGAGGCTGCCGGAGCCGGGCGAAGGCGTCTGCGCCCAGGGTCGTTTAGTTCCCTGATTTTTGATGGCGGTTTTGGGATTCCCGCAGTCGCGGATGTGTGAATCTATAGGCGATGACCCGAATCGGAGGTTGTCGCATGCAGGCTTCGCTGCTGGAGATTTTACGTGAAATTCCGGACCATCGTCGCGCCGAAGGCAAGCGCTTCGACTTGGCGACCGTGTTGCTCTACGCCGTCATCGCGATGGTCGCCGGGGCAAACTCCTACCGGCAGATGCACGAGTTCATCCGCATTCATCGCCAGCTTCTCAACGACGCCTTCGGCCTCGAATTGCGTTATTCGCCGTCCTACACCGGGCTGCGCCTGATCTTGCGCGGCATCGATCCAGCGGCTTTGGAGACCGCCTTTCGGCGCCACGCTTCGACGATCGCGAAGCCGCCCGCGACTGACGGTTTGACGGCGATCGCCGTCGACGGCAAGACGTTGCGCGGGAGTTTCGATGCGTTCCGCGACCGCAAGGCCGCCCATATGATGTCGGCGTTGCGGCACGCCGACCAGATCGTGCTCGCGCATCTGATGGTAGCGGAGAAGAGCAACGAGATTCCGGCCGCGCCGGAGCTGATCGAGGCGCTTGGAGAGACGGGCTGCCTGTTCACGCTCGACGCCGAGCACTGTCAAAAAAACTTTTGAGCGCGTCATCGCGTCCGGAAATCATCTGCTCACGCAAGTGAAGAACAACCAGCCGGGCCTGCGCCGAAAGCTCGCGCTCGGATCGGCGGGACGCAAGCCGCGCGACTGCGCGAGGAGCGAGACCAAAGGCCGCAATCGCTTCGAGACGCGAGAGCTGAAAGCCTTTGACGCTAAGGCGTGGTTTTCGCGCACGCCGTGGGAGAAGCTCATCAAAACCGTGCTGCGCCTGGAGCGCACGATCCTTCGGCGCAATCCCGCGACCGGACTTTGGACGCGCAGTTGCGAGACCGTCTTCTGGGTCTCCTCGGCGTCGGGATTTTCGCCAGAGCAGTGGAACGCGTGGATCCGCGGGCACTGGCGCATCGAGAACGGCAGCCATTACGTGCGCGACGCAACCTTCGCCGAGGACGCGTCGCGCATCCGCAAGAACCCCGACATTGCCGCGCGCTTGCGCTCCTTCGCATACAATCTGCTTCGCACCGGGCCGCACGAAAACATCAAAAACGCCAGATGGCGCGCCGGGCTCGACATCAAGCAGTTCCTCGAAACAACGGCGCTGTATTGAGAACTAAACAACCCTG
>PLZT01000480.1 GCA_003152255.1 Methylocystaceae bacterium
TTAGGGTTTTTAGAAGCGCCCATAACGAAAGGCAGCGAATAATCCTCTCGCTCACCCCATCGCCGCGTGAGTTCGTAACGATAAAAACCGTCCCGCGAAATATTCGCGGTCTTTCGGATCGGTAAATCATTCGAAAGAGTCATCAAATCAATTGAATAATGGTTGCGACTTGGCTGAAACCCTCCCAGCGGCCCTCATCCGACCTCGCTAAAGCGAGGCCACCTTCTCCCACTCCGGGGGAGATGGAAGGTTCGCCCCCCTCACCGCTTCTTTTTGCGCAGCCTTATAATCACGTCGCAGCCGACGATCTCCATGCCCTCGGGCGGCGCCGGCAGGCGCGCGAATTCGACCGAGCCGTCCACCGCGTCGAACATGCGGCCGGTGCTTTCGTCCATGAAATGATGATGCGGCGAGGTGCGGGTGTGGAAATAGGTGCGCGGCCCCTGCACGGCGATTTCGCGCAGCAGGCCGGCGCCGGCGAACTGGTTCAGCGCGTTGTAGACCGTCGAGAGCGACATTCGCAGCCCGGCCTCGCGCGCCTCGGCGTGCAGCGCCTCGGCGCTGACATGGCGGTCGCCATTGCCAAACAGCAGCCCACACAGAGACAGACGCTGCACGGTCGGACGCAAACCCGCGTCCCGCAGCTTGGTCTTGAGATCACTCTCACTGGGGCGGCCGGCGCCTTCGCCTCGCGCGCCTTGCGGCCTGGTCGGCGCGCGATCGGCGCTGGTCGAGGGGACATGCGTCATTTGTTACATTGCGCGGAATTCCGCGCTCCCTGTTTGTCACGAATAGCTGAAGCCAGTAGAAGTCAGCGACCCGGACCTGTCAAACGAATTGCCGGAAAGTGTAATCTTTCCAAGGAAGGCTTGGCCGTCCTTGGGTCGATTCGCTCGGCGGCGGAGACTGTCATGCAAATATCGCGCAAGCTTGCCTTCCTCGACCGGCGCGCCCTGCTGCTCGGCAGCGCGGCGCTCGCCTGCGGCGGCCCCCGCGCCTTCGCGCAGGTCCAGGATTTTCAGTCCTTTGTGCAAAGCCTGTGGCCCGCCGCGCAGGCCGCCGGAGTCTCGCGCGAGGTTTTCGACGAGGCCGCGCGGGGCCTGACGCCAGAGCCGGCGGTGTTGCAAAAACCCGCGACTCAGTCCGAATTCACCGTGTCGATTCCCGCCTATGTCGCGGGGACCGCGACAACGAGTCGCGTCGCGCGCGGTCGCGCGCTGGCCGGCGAACTGACGCATATGCTGAGACAGATCGAACAGCGCGACGGCGTTCCCGGCGAGTTATTGGTGGCGATTCTCGCCGTCGAGAGCAATTTCGGGACGGCGACGGGCGGCGCCGACGTGCTGCGCGTGCTGGCGACGCTGGCCTGGAAGGGCCATATGACGCAAAAACTCAGCGACGAATATGTCGCCGGATTAGTGCTGCTGCAGCAGGGAATCCCACGTCACCGGCTGCGGGGATCATGGGCCGGCGCGATGGGGATGCCGCAATTCATGCCCTCGGCCTATCTGAAGTTCGCGACGAGCTTCGCCGGCGACGCCGCGCCCGACATCTGGACCTCGCAGCCCGACGCCCTCGCCTCCATCGCCAGCTTTTTGCATAAATCCGGCTGGAATCCGACGCTGCCGTGGGGTGTCGAAACGCGCCTGCCGCAAGGCTTCGACTTCACCGCCTTCGACATGGACTTTTCGCAATTTCGCGCGCTGGGCTTTACCGCCGCGAACGGCGAGGCGCTGCCGGCTCAGGGCGCGGCGAGCCTTTACATGCCGGCGGGCGCGAGCGGGCCGGCCTTTCTGATCACCGACAATTTCGAGGTGATCCGCCAATACAACACGTCCGACGCCTATGCGCTGGCGGTGGCGATCCTCGCGGACCGCATCGCCGGCGCCAGCACGCCGCTAACGCCCTGGCCAAAAGTGACGCCGCTGACGACGGCGCAATGCAAGGACTTGCAACAGGCGCTGACGCGGCTGGGCTTTTATCACGGGACCATCGACGGCAAGCTGGGCCGNNGCGGACGGACTGGCGACCAAGGCGGTGCTCGATCGGTTGAGAGGGGGGTAAGGCGTTAACGTCAAACCTCGATCACGAAACGCTCATCGAACTTGGGGTTCTCCTTCTCCGGGCCGCGCTCGCCCGACCCATAGCCCTCGGGATTGCAGACGATACGACAACCGCCGACCTCATAGTCGAAACTCACGTGCGTGTGACCATGCGCCCAAAGCCTTGGCTTGCCGCGCTCGATCGTAGCCGAAAGATCCGAGACGTAAGCGGCGGTCAGCATGTTGTCGAGATGCTCGAAGGCGACCGATTTTCGATGCGGCGCATGATGCGTCACGACAACGGTGGGGCCGGCGAAGGGCCGCGCCAATTCGCTCTCGATATAGGCGAGATCGGCCTGGTGCCGGCCGAGCGCGTCGGCAGGCGTGAACGCAAGCGATCGCGCGCCATCTCCTATTCTGATGGCGCGATGATCCTCGAGAGCCTTCGACGCGTGAATCATCGCCTCGTCTCCTATTCCGGGAAAGAAGTCGTAATCGGTCCAAAGGACGGCGCCGATGAACCGCGCGCCGTTTATGACGACCGTCTCTCGGTCGAGCAAATTGACCCTTGTCCCGACCGCCGCGGCGCGTCCTTCCGAAAGCCGGGCCTCGATTTCCCCGCCATGAAATTCGTGGTTGCCGGGCACATAGACAATGGGACGTTCGGCGAGAGCGGGCTGCGTCAAAAGGATGTCGACGGCTTCGCGCGGCGAGGCGGCGATGTCGCCCGCGAAAATGGCGACGTCGAAATCCGGCGAACCCTCGGGCAAACTCCAGGATCGCCGGTGTTCGAGATGCAGGTCGGAAAGGACAAGGAGCCGAATCATGGCCTTATTCTGAACGGTTTGCGCGCCGCTGTCCCGTGGGCTGGCGAGGCGGCGCCTCGGCCTTGAATCGGGCGCCAAGCCCCCAAGAAAACAAAAATTCTAAACCCGGACCGCGTCATTTAGAATTGCTGGCGACGCGGAAGACGGCTTGCCACCCGCTTTCGCCTGTGGCACAAGGCCGCCAGTTCAAAGCTGCGGTAGCTCAGTGGTAGAGCACTCCCTTGGTAAGGGAGAGG
>PLZT01000384.1 GCA_003152255.1 Methylocystaceae bacterium
GGCTCAATTGATGACAGGCCCTAGTTCAGTTTCGGAAAGGTTGGAGGCTATGCGAGCCGCATTGACCACGGATCCTCCATTGGAAACCATCTCAAAACAGGTTCTCGACGCGCGGAGCGCCTGACCAAGGCGGCCGAGATAGCCGAGCAACCGCGCGGCTTCGGCGAGCACCCAGTAAGATTCCGATTCAGTGAGACCGCCGTGTGGCTTCTCGAAAGGCTTGTCGAAAAACCATGCGACCGCCGCAAGACAGGGGCCGATCGCGCCGATTATGTTCTGAGCGTAGAAGCGTATCCTGCCATCAGGGTGGAGGCGGCAGATGCGGCCAATGTAGACTTGCTTTAGCGCGTCGTGTTGTCGGCCCGCCTTACAGCCATGAGGAATGGCCTGAAACAGTGGCGCCAGCGCCTTCAAGTCGGGACTGTGGCCCTCTTTGGTCGTATCGCGCAAATGCTCCCAAAGCCGGTGATGCGCCGCCTTCCAGGCGGTTTCGTTTTCTTCCTTTAGTTTCTCGCCGAACCATTCGCGCGCCAGCGGATGAGCGTCGATCGAATTGGGCGCTTCGGAACTCTCCGCCGCGAGCAGCCCAGCTTGACGCAATTCGTAAACGGCGTCCGCGCGCGCGTCAGCATCCGCGTTTTGCCACGCTTCAAGTCCTGGTAACGCCGGTGGCCTGAGCAACGCTTCGAGACAGTCGGCCTTCGCGGAGCGGTCGAAAAGGCCGACGACGCGCATGATTGCCGCATGCAACGGCGCCTGCGACAGCCATTCTTCGTCCATTGATCTCATTACCCGCTGCGCATGGCCGTGGATTTGATCCTTCTCGCGCCCCGATCCGACCAGGAGTGGTCCGACCACATCGCGCCGGCGGATATCGCCGTTATGCCGCCGGACCAGAAACCCCGAGAGCAGGGTCAGCGCCAGAGGGTGGCCGGCAAACTCATGCGCCGCTTCGCGAAGCAGCTTCTCCGATCCCTTGACGCCGCGGTCCGCGAGCAGCGCCGCGGCCGCCTCGTCGGAAAGCGACCTAAGATCGAGCACTGGCGCCGCGGTGGCTTTCCAGCGCTCCAGCTCCTTCACGTCCAACCGGCTGGTGACGATCACAAGCCCGCCGTTCGAACCGCCGTCGGCCACGCGGCGCAGCAGCACGCGCATGGCCGGGTCTTTGAGCTGTCCTTCTTGCGGTCCAGGCCCATGCTGCAAGGGTTCGACGCCATCGAGAACGAGCAAAACCCGCCGGCGCTTCAGCGCCTCGGCGATGGTATCGGCCTTCAGCCTCGCGCTGGGTCCGGGATCTTTCAGATTCAGTTTTTTCAGCGCCCAGTCGAGGAAGCGGTCGGCGGAGGTCGCGCGCTCCTTCGTGCCTTGGCTGTAGAAAGACCACGCGAGGATCGCCTCCGCCCCGCGTCCGGCTTCGGCCTTCAGTCGATCCGCCCAAACAGAGACCAGCGCCGTCTTCCCCCACCCGCCCCAAGCGACGACGGAGAAGACGTGAATGCTGGGATCGGCCAAGGCGGCGTCGAGCCTGGCGAGTTCGTCGTCGCGCCCGCGCAAAGTGACGAGCGAGACGTCGGGCAGCGCAGACGTGTCGATGAGAAGCGGAGGGACCTTGAAATCCGGCTCCGCCTCCGGCGCGGCGACCGCGGGAGGAGCGTCGTCGAAGGCCCGTTCGAAATTCGGGATAACGGGCGGTCGCGCGCCAGCGATCAGAGTTGACCTGGCTTGATCACGAGACATCCCGTCAATGTTTATGTATTGTCTCGTCGCGAACAAAACGGGCAAAGCGCAGGTGCGGACTTTTACAAAAATCAAGCGCCTTTCCGTGCCCGCGACATCTTGCCAAAGCATCGCGGCGCGTTCCAGTGCTGAATATTTCGCTTGCCGTTTCAAATAATCCGGCGAGGCGACGCAGATCATTGCCCGAGAGTCTTGGAGCGCCCTTTCCATCCACTGGGCGATATCGCCCCCGATGCCGATTTCCCAATGCGCAAAGCGCACGGAATAGCCGGCCTCGCGGAGAATCCAGGCAATCCATTCTGCTTTTTTGAAATCGGCGACATTGTAGCTGATGAAAAAATCCGCCATCGAAGCCCCCGACCGTCCCGTGCAGTCTGGACCAAAAACATGGCTCAGGAGCAGGCCCTGTCAACGTGTCAGGCGGCGCCCTCGCTAAAAGTGGTCGCGCGGTTCATGATGGCGAAGGCTTCGCGGCTGGTCCCGTCGGCCTTCAACCGCGCGATGCCGGACGCGATCCGCCGCCGCGCCGTCTCGATGTCCGTGAGGCATTTTTGCGCGATTTCGCGACGGAGGACAGTGCAAGGTCTGTTATTTTTTGTACGCCGCATTGGACGTATCATGAACATTGGCTTTATTTTCCTTCGGGACGGCCATTTTTGAGGTGAGCGCGTGATAGAGCGCGGTCTTTCCAATTTTCACCCGTGACGCCGCCTCGCGCACGGTCAACCCGTTTGCAATGAGGGCTTTGGCACGAGTCAGCTTATCGGCGGTGACGACGGGTTTTCGGCCGCCGCGCCGGCCACGAGCGGCTGCGGCGGAAAGTCCGGCGCGTGTGCGTTCGCGAATGAGGTCTCGTTCGAACTGGGCGAGGGCGCCAAACACGTGGAATATGAGTCGGCCGCCGGGCGTCGTCGTGTCGATCGCCTCGGTCAGGGATCGCAGGCCGGCGCCGTTTTTTTCCAATTGGTTTACGGTCTCGATCAGATGCGGGAGCGAACGCGCAAGGCGATCGAGCTTCCAGGTGACGAGAACATCGCCGTCCCGCACGAAAGCGATGGCTTGCGCCAACCCGGGGCGGTCTGTCTTCGCGCCCGATGCACGGTCCTCGAAAATGCGGTCGCAACCGGCGGCGCGCAGGGCGTCGAGTTGGAGCGCCATCTCCTGCTCGAGAGTCGAAACTCGTGCATAACCGATCTGGACCATGGCGATTTTCCCGGACTCGTCCGTTTTTCCGTCCGACAATCATCTTGTCCGGCTTTCCGTTGTCAAGACATGTTTCCGGACACCCGGCCGATCGACCGGCAAAGGATCGATTGCCGGACAGACAATCAGAGGATGCAATGGCGCGAAGGAGCCTCCTGAATGACGCCGATCGCAAACGGCTGTTCGGAGCGCCTGACGACGATGGCTCCTTGATCCGGCTTTATTCTCTGGGCGAAACCGACCGGGATTTCATTTTGTCGAAGCGCGGCGCCCGCAATCAACTCGGCATGGCCGTGCAGATCAGCCTGCTCAGATACCCCGGCATTGGGCTGCGTCTCGAAGACGAAACGCCTCTTGTTCTGGTGCAATTTCTAGCTCAGCAGATTGGCGCGCCCTGGCTGGTTTTCCTGGACTATGCGCGCCGCGACACGACCCGTCGCGAGCATTTTGGCGAGGCCGCGGAACGGCTCGGAGTTCGGGTATGCACGAGCGCCGATCGGCGCGATTTGCTCGTCTGCGCCACCAACGAGGCGATGACGACGGACAAAGGGTCTACGATCGTCAGCGCATTGCTCCAACGCTTGCGTGACCACCGGATCGTTTTGCCGGCCCCAGCAAGCATCGAACGGATTGGTTTGGCGGGCCGCGCTCGCGCGCGGCGCCTCGCCTCCGAAGCCATGATCGTTGGGGTCGGCGCTGCAAAGGCCGCCCGTCTCGACGAACTCCTCGTCAATGATCCTGTCTTGAAACGCACCCGGATAGCCTGGCTTCGTGATTGGGCGGAAGCTCCGTCCGCGTCGAACCTCATGACGATTCTCGACCGCTTGGCGTATCTGCGCGCAATTGGGCTCGATCCCAAGGTAACCGAACTGGTGTCCGAATGGCGGTTTCGCCAGTTGGCGCGCGAAGGCGCCGCGGCGCCGGCTTTTCTTCTCGACGAATATGGGCCACGCCGGCGACGCGCCACTCTCGTAGCCCAGTTGCTCGATCTCGAAACGCGTCTGTCGGACGCCGCCGTCGGTATGTTCATCCGGCTGATTCTTGGCATCTTCACCAAGGCGCGCAAGCGTATCGAACGCCGCTATCAAGCGACGGCGACAGAGGTTGCCGATTTGATGCGCATGCTCTCGTCGACGATCGACGTATTGAGCGAAGCACGCGCCGCCAAAAGCGATCCATTCGACGCGCTCGACAAAAGGATTGGCTGGAAACGTCTGCTTGCCGCCAAGCCAGCGGCCGCCGAACTTGGAAAGAAGGCCGACGAAGACCCGCTCATCAAGGCATGCGACCGGTATATGACCGTTCGCAGGTTCGCGCCGACGTTCCTTGAGAGTTTCACGTTTCGCGCTTCCTCTGACAAGCGCGCGCTGCTCGCCGCGATCGAGTTGCTGAAGCGGCTGAATGCGGAACCGCGCAGGGTGATGCCCGAAAAGCCTCCAACGTCGTTCCTGCCGAAAGCCTGGCAACGCCTCATTGCCAAAGAAGGCGCCGTCGATCGCCGCCAATATGAAATCGCGACGCTCGCCGTTTTGTGCCGACGGCTGGCTTCCGGCGACATTTGGATCGATGGAACCAGAAACTACCAGCAATTCGACCGCTATCTGCTGCCAAAAACCGACGTGACCGAACAAGCCAAGGCGCTGGCCGCGCCGATGGAGTGCGATGACTATTCGCAAGAGCGAAGCCGCCTTCTCGATTGGCGGCTGCATCGTTTCGCCAACGCCTTGCGCCATGATCGCCTTCAAGGGGTTGTGCTGCAAAAAGGAATTCTTCACGTATCCCCAACGCAGGCCATCACGCCGCCCGAAGCGGATCGTGTTCATTGCGCCAAAATTGCCGCGCGGCATCTTCGCCGTATGGCGTGCCCGGATGATTTCGACGGTCGTGCGGCGGCGTTTGGCCTCTAGCGCGCGGAACTCGTCCACGATGCCGTCATGCTGGGGTCCGTAGAATTCCTGCAACGCCGGCGTGGCTTTGACGGCCTTCGACCAGACCGCTTCGGCAAACGTGCAGTCGAGAATAGCTTTCGTTGGCGCAGCCGCCATCGCGCCGGTCGCAAGCGCGTCTGCGAGCGCCGTCGCCGAACGGGCGCGCAGGCGAGCATCAGCCGCTGCCAGCCGGCGCCATTCATCAAACTGCGATTGCGCGTCACGCCAGAGGTGCGCCTTCGCGGCGAGGCTACGTAATGGAATTCGGTCGCGCTCGCCAACCTGGAACGCCTTGGCAACGTCGACATCGAGGACTGGCAAGACTGTGTCGGCAGCGCGGATCAGTGCTTCGATCAATTCCCTCAGCTCGGCAATATAGTCCTTGGCGAGGTTCTGCCGGGCAATCTCGATGGCCCTGTCGATTTGCGGCTGCGGGTTCTGCGACGCCAGCATGAGGACGGCTGCCGCAGCCGAACGCAGATTTACAAAGTCGGTCCTTTCGCCGCGCCAGTGAGAGGGGATCATGGCCCCCATAGCAGCGTCTTCCGCCCTGAGATCCTCGCGCGCCTTCTCGACCGCGATCAGCTTGTCGAGGAGTTCGATTCGCTCCTGCGCTCCCTCCGGCAGCGGAACCTTTATGAGGGTAGCGAGGAGTTTTGATCCCTGCCGATAGGTGTCCCAGAAACGGCCAAACAACGAAAGGCCGGACTCGAGCGAGAGTCGGAGAGGCGCGGCGGGCGTGTTCCAGGCTGCGTCGACGAAGATTTCCGAGTAGGTCGCCTTGAGATCGTTCCAGGCGATGCCGGATATTGCGGCTTCGAGGATGCGCGATGGCTTCTGCCCAGCGACCATTTCGGTGATTTCGGCGGCGTCGGCCGGAAGCGCTTCGATATTTTGTAGTATCGATACGAGTGTGGCGCAGTAGGCGAGCGAGGCTTCTTGTTGGGCGCCCAAATAGTCCGCGATGCTTTCCGTATAGTCGGCAAGTGCAACGGCCGCCTCTGCCAGCTGGGATAGCGGCGTTGCGAGTCGTCCGAGTTCCGCGGGTTGAAGATGAGTTCCCTTGATGCCGTAGTAGGGATGCTGGAAATAAGGTCCGGCGCCAGCGGTGATTTCGCTGAGTCGGGCTGTGGCTTCGGCGACGGACGCATATTCGCCGGCCGACCACTTGGCGGCTTCCGTCAGCAGAGCTGGGTAGCTGGCGATGCCGGCTTCACGGGCGAACACGAGCCGCGATAGAGCCTGGAATGGCGTCGCGCCGGACTTGCCGACGGGCGCGTGCATGCGTTCGTCGACCGCGTTCAGCGCAGCACGAAGCTCCGAAATGCGCGTGGTTTCGTCCTGAGTATCGCGCCCGGCAGTGAAGTGGTTAAGCGTTTCGTCCAGTTCAGCCAAGACGAGACGTTTGTTCGCCCCGCGGCTGTGGAGCTCGAGACAGATCGGGCCGAGGCCTACGCGGCCCAGGCGAGCGTGCACCACGCCCAGTGCGGCCATCTTCTCCGCGACGAACAGGACGGACTTCCCGTCATGCACCGCGCTGGCGATGATGTTGGTGATCGTCTGCGACTTGCCTGTGCCAGGCGGTCCCTGCACCACGAGATTGCGGCCCGCGCGGACGGTCTCAATGACGATCGTCTGCGAGGAATCAGCGTCGACAACCTGAATTAGGTCGCTGGGCTCGAACAGCCTGTCGAGCTTTGCGTCGACGGCGATAGCAGCGGGCTCCTCGTTGAATCCTTCAGCGAGAAGGCCGCGCAGAAGGGGGTGTTCGAGGATGGTTTTTTCGGCCCAGGCCGCCGGATCGAGGTCGCGGATCATCAGCAGCTTCGAGAACGAATAAAAGCCGAGTTCAACTCCATTCGGATCGATCGACCAGCGCGTCTTTACGGCGATGGCGTCGCGGACCGCGGCGAAATAATCGGAAGGTCGCCACTCCTCGTCCTCGGGAAGATCCGGCAGCGTTATTCCGAAATCCGTGCGTAGGCGCTCCTGGATGGCCTGGTTGGTCGCGATGTCCTCGTCGCGGACTTGCAAGTCGAATGTCGAGCGTCTCGGATCGCGCGTCAGCGAAACAGGAATGAGGACGAGCGGAGCTTCGCGCAGGACTTCGGACTTGTCGTCCTCGAACCAGCGCAGGAACCCAATTGCGAGGAAGAGGATGTTTATGCCCTGTTCTTCCTCGGCGATCTTCGCATCTCGGTAGATTGCGAGCAGACGCTTTTCCAACGACTCGATTTCGAGATTTGTCTGTAGAAACGCGCTAGAGGAGGCAGGCCTTGGAATGCTGGAAATTTTGCTGACCCGCATCTCCTGTGCCAGGACGGGCGTCGAGTCGATGGGCAGGAAGCGCATAGTGCGGCCGGAGCGCGCCAGCATCTCGCAAATGCCGTCTGCGTCGGCGCCGACGATCGGCAGGGAGCGCCTCCGCTTGGAACCGCGTGGCGTATGCACCAGTCGATTGCGTGTCCCGGTTTCGACGAGCCGTAAGCGGGCGTCGGCGAGAAGTCGTTCAACCGGGGTTTTCGCCGGTTGCGGCTCCGGCTGCTGCCTAGAATTATCGACCGAATAAATCTGGGCCAATGGAGCTTCCGTTTTTAATAAAGAACCTGGCGCTGTTGTAACCCGCACCATTCGATGGATGACATTTGTTCGGGATCGCGACGGTGGAGCCGGGAGATACAATGGACGGCCGGGAACCGGAAGGCAAGATCGCCCGCGTCGTAGGAGCAGGGCGGCCGCCGAGTCATAGTGAATCAGAATTCGTCCGGAACGATGACTGGGACAGCCTTGCCTATTAGGTGGAAGGTGTTGATTGCGTCCGCAACGGCGCCTGAGCTAGGGCACGGCGCGTGCGTCATGCCCGGCAGCGATGAAAAACGCATTAGTGGAGGAAGGTGCCAAGCTCGCAAAAGTTCGGAGCCCAGGCTCCATCCCCATGGGCCGCGGACCACCGCCCTGGGACTTCGTCCATTCCCGGCGCCTCTTATGAGCCAGTTCGAAGCATGCAAAAGCGCTAGTTCACGCGCCGCCGAATTGTCCGTGGTAACAACCCAAGCATGTCGAGCGATGCGGTTTCGGGCTTGCGACGGCGCCGCCGGATCGCAAGTCAGAACTGCTGAACTGTCTTGGCTTTGATGCGCATGTGATTGCATTGACCGGGTGTGGGTTTAAAGGCCGCAAATGGGCCATGGCAAACCAAAGGCCCGACCCAAGGGCTAAGCCATGGGGTTGGAAATTCGCTTTAAACCCTTGTGGGGACGGTTTTCGGGCGCAACGGTTCCCACACCGGTGGCTTATTGGGCTTCAATAGTTTTCTCCAACCGTAAGCGATCTAACCCGTCTTATTCACCGGGGGCTTGATTTTGGGCTGACGGATGTAGCGTAAGATATTGATTT
>PLZT01000689.1 GCA_003152255.1 Methylocystaceae bacterium
GTTACTCTGGTTTGAACCCTGCCGATGCCGCCGCCGTCGTCGAAAGATTCGCTGCGCACCTTCGCTTGGGTGATGTTGCTTCCCGGCGTTTGCGCCCTCGCGAAAAAACAGATCGACGACTTCGTCTGAAATTCGATCACAGACCTTGTCGGGGTGTCCCTCGGACACGGACTCGCTCGTGAACAGGTAGTCTCCGCGCGCCATTTGCTTTCCTCTTGTGCTTGCGCCTCTCTGTCTATCGAATAAATCAACTATTGGTCAAGAACAATGCGCTGGCCGCCAACACGCAGAAACGCGCGGGCTTTAGAATTGAACGTGCAGCCGCGCGCCAATGACCGAGACCGGACCCCGCGCCGCGTTGTAGGCCGGGTTCGCAATAAATTGGTATCCGAGCGTCATCGCCATTTGTTCGTTCAGCGTCAAGAGATAATAGCTCTCCAGAACCTCTTCGGCGCGGTAGGAAAGCGCTCCGTCGCCGATCTGTAGTCCAAGCCCCCCCGCTTTCAGAAAGTCGCGGTAATTCTGGGAAAGACCGCCGACAATCCCGGCGAGGCCAATACGGTCGTCGGGGCGGCCCCAGCCTGCGCCTTTCAAAACGCCGCCCAGAGCGAGACTCCTGTCGATGTCGGCGAATTGCATGACCTCGGTCTGACCATTTCGCCAGCTCGCGCGCGCGAACACTCCCAAATCATCGGTGGCTTCATGCTCGATGTTGCCATAGAAGCCGAACTCCGACCGCGTCTTTCGCGTTGCCGCAATGTCGGGAGCGTTGGGGTCGAGGCTGCTGGAGCTCAGCACGGGATTCGACAGAGTAGCTGCATAGCTTCCGCAATAACACTGATTGTCCCATGCCGCGAGCCTGAGCTTGGTCGCCCTGTCGTTCACGGAAAATCGCTCCTCGAGCTCCAGAAGATATTGCCCGCGGGCGAAAACCCGCGTGTCGTAATTGTTGCTGTTCGAAACGTCGGGGGTCAGAAAGTATCCTGTGCGGATCGCCCAGTCCTTTTGGTTCAGCTCGACAACGCTTCCCCATGAATATCCCTTCTGATCCCCCGCGTAATCGAACGCGCCCGCGTCGACGAGGGCATAATTCATGAAGCTCGTTCTGGCGTCGTGCGCATAGGTGTTATTGTCGAAAATGTCAGGGATCGAGAGCTTGCCGAAAGTGAAGGTGATCCTCGAGACGTCCACTTTGGAGGCGACTTGGTTGGGCCCGTCCGCGAGATCCTCCTGCTCGCCGCCAAGGCCGAAGACATGGCGCAGGAACAGCCGCGCGGTGTAATAGTGGGGATAGTAAAAGCCCGCCTTCTGCGCCTCATTGTTGGGGAAGGCGCCGACGCCGTGGGTTCCGCTAAGCCCGAAGCCCTGGAAGGGTTCCGGATTGAAGTAAAACTCCGTTCCATCGACGAGCTTCAGCCCCAGATATCCGGTCATGCTCAAAGTGTCTCGCAGCTGGGCGCCGTTAGAGAGGCTGTTGGCGCCGCTGTAGTCCGCATGGAAGGGGAGGCTGTTCATTCCGATGAGGGTCGACTGACCATGGATGCTCCAGGCCTCGACCAAAGAGGAATCTTCTCGTTTACGCTCGCTCTCCGGCTTGGTCTCCGCGCCGAATTGGTAGACGAGGCCCGCATGCGCGGTGAACAGCGACAGGTTCGAATTGAAATTGGTCATCGCTGTCGGAAAATAGATTCCCTTGCCGGCGAAGCGATAGAATCCGGCTTCCAGCTGAGCCGTCCAGTTCGCCGTCACCGGAAATCCTAAGCCGCCGCCGGCGGTCCACCCCGCGCGCCAGACGTATCCGAGATCGACGTCGCCGACGCCGTCCGTGCTGACCATGTGGTCCCGATCAAAGGCAAAGCCTCCCGTAGCATAGAACAACCAGTCGCGGTAAACATAGCCCACCCTGCCTTTGACCGTGCCGAAGAGCTGAACCTCGTCATTGACGACGGAGCCGCCCACGCTCGGATAGAAGAGCGGCAGGTTGCTGTTCATTCTGTTGGGAAACTGCACGCCTGATTGCAGGCCGAGGACCATCCCAGAGGGGAGGACGTAATCGTAGCCCAGCTGCAGCCCGCCCGTTACGGGGCCGAATTGACCGTCTTGTCCGTAAAGCGCGACCCGGCCCGAAGCCGGCCAGGCGAAAGGCCATGCGCTGTATGACGATTTGCCGACGCCATAGCCGACGATCGAGCCCGCATAAAAGCCGCCCCACGGCGAGCCAACGTTCGCGTCATCGGAGGAGCTTCGGGTGTCGCTCGCGCGCGCGTTGGCGGCACAAACCACGAGAACAACCGCCAAAACGAGCGACCTTTTCCAACGATCGTCCATGACGGGCCCCTACGCGCGCTGAATCCGCGTCAAGCGTATGCGCGCTGACCGATCGGCTTGAAAATGGTCCGGGCCGTCGCGCCGATCGCGAGCGTCACGCTCGCATCCATCGCGGCGCCGACAATTCCGCCGATCACGGGAGCGGCCTGGACGGCGCATTTGCGCGCGCCGTAGCGCAGGAGCAAGTGCCGACCGAGCGTGGCGTTGAATTTCTGCGCGGTGATCCGCGTCCCATGGGCCAGCACGCGGGCGCTGATCCTTTTCCCGACGCTGAAGCCGAGCTCCTGGACCAGCGCGGCCGCGCTCGATCCGGTTAGGCAAATGAAGACCAGCGTCTTCACCTTGGGATCGGTTAGGGCGTAGCCGCGCAAGTGGGCGATCGCCGCGATCATCCTGACCTGAAGAACAATGACCGAACTGAGGTTCAGCGGCGCCGCGACCGGCGCGCTCAGAATGCCGCCGCATCCGGTCATGAACCCGACGATCGCGGCGTAGCGCGTATGCGCGCGAATGAGATCGCCTATGCTCTGTTCGCGATCACCCGCCCATTTGAGACGGTAGCTCTCCGCCAGCTCGACCGATCCAGAAGTCACGTTGTCATAGATCCACTCCAGCGCGACCGCGAGCATCCCGACCGACTTCCCTGCGGGAGCCTCCGTGCTTGATAACTTTGTCGCGGCGCTCTCGCTGGAGGGCGCCGAGCTCGCGCCGCGCCAGCGGCGGCGCGACGCGGGGCCGAGTTCGTCGTCACGCCGCGGCGGTGGGCAGGCTCTTGCGCCCACCCGCCTCGGACTCGCCCCGTCGGCGCTCTCGAGTGTTCTAGCTGACGTGCCCGCCTGCATTTTCAGCCTCCGCGGGCTTCTCGATGTAGGTGCGGCGCTTCGCCCGCCGCGCCTCGGCTTTGGCGACCGCCGAGTCGAAGCCGGCCTCGGCCCCGTCTTCCAGGCCGCGCCGAACCACATTGTTCTCAGGCAGCAGCTCGACGAGGAAGACGGCCGCGAACACGACGCCGAAAGAGACGCCGTAAGCGGTGTGGTAGACTCCCGAATGCGCCGTCTGCTTCACCTTCCGCGCCGCGATCTTCGCCGAAGTCCGTGCGTTGGAAGTTGCGTCTCCGAGAGATCCCGCGGCTGTCTCCAGCGCGTCTCCCAGGCTCGAGAGCGGATCCGAATGTACCGTTGCTTGCTTCGTACTCATATTCAACCTCCTGGTTAGATGGCTCCGCTCACGACAGTTGGTTCAGTCGTCGCGGATGTCATTTGCAAATGCTGGGGTCCTGTCCGCGCCAACGACGGCTAAGGCGTGGCGATCTTCGTTGGCTTTGGAGAGCGCCGGCAACTTCCGCGGATTGACGATCTTCAGCACGACGAGCCATAGGGCGCCTCCTGCCATGTAGGCGACGAAAACCCACACGAGCAGATTGTTCGGGAACTTCGGCGGCGGGAACCGCTCGCTTCCCGGCACGCCCACGACCCCGAGAAACGGCAGGATCATGAAGCTGACCGCGAGCACGGAAACCAGCAGAGCGCGCTTGTCGAGCTGCTTGAGCTTGCGGAGATAGGCGGGGGCGGCCAGGGAGACGAGGATGTAAGCCGAAAGAAAGCCGAAGCTGCAGAGCGTTCCGAAATAGCCCTGGCTCTCGAACGGCGTCGCCCCCAGCAGATAGGCCGCGGTCGCGACAACAAACGTCATCGCCGCGGCGAAAGCGGCCGCGATGTAAGGCGTCTCGTTCTTCTCATGCGCCGCCCCGAGCGCTTCGTGCATGAGGCCGTGGCGCGCCATCGCATAGACGATTCGCGCCGTCGAATTGATCGACGCGAGCGTGCATGAAAAGAAGCTCAGAAGGATGCCGACGTTGATGAAGGCGCCGAGCCGCGGCCAGCCCAACTCCGTCGCCAGATAGAAGAGCGGCGATTCGGACTTGTCCAGATCGGCCGAGAGGCCCTTGAAACCGAGGACCACGACATAGGCCATGAAGATGAAGACTAGTCCCGAGATGAAGACGCTGTGGAGGACCGATCTCGGTATCGAGCACAAGGGGTCCTTCGCCTCCTCCCCGAGCGAGGTCGAGCTCTCGAACCCCGAGAAGCCGAAGACCACCAGCACGACGCCCGTCAGCACGCCGCCGGGAGAAGCGCCTTCGAGTCGCGCCTGCCCCGTGTCCCAATGAAATCCGCTGTGGCGCCAGATGATGAATCCGAGCGCGAGGATGGACGCGAGCGCGGCTCCCTCGAAGAGCAGCATGGTTCGGGCCGAAAGCTGCGCTTCCTTGTAGGCGAAGAGGAGCGCGCCGCCGGCCCCCAGCGCGTAGAGCAGCAACATTGGCGGGTGGACGTCGAACTGACCGAGAAATTCGCTTAAGATCACGCTGAAGCCGCAGAGCGTCGACATCCCCGTCAGCATGTAGCCGAAGAGCAGCGCCCAACCGCCGAGCACACCGGTTGTCGGCCCCAATCCCTTGACGATGAAACTATATAGGGAGCCGGCCGAGGCCGAGCGGCGCGAAAACTGGTTGATGTTGTAGCTGACGAGGACGAGCCCGAGCATTCCGATAAGGAAGCTGAGCCATGTCCCATTGCCGGCCGATGCGAAGATCAGCCCCAGGATCGCGGCGGGCACCGTGGAGGGGGCGATGACCGAGACGGACTGCGCGAGTACCTCGACATAGGAAAGGCAATCGGACCGGAGCCGAAAGTCTCGAACGGAAGCCGCTGCGAGAGGCGCGTTTGCCGTCACTGTCGCTTCCTTCAGCGCCTGTCCATCCGCGTCCACTTATCGGGAGTTCCTCTGCGTAGCCCCGGAGATTGACATGTCCGGCGAGCCATTTATCCTCTTAATCTATTCATTCTATCGACCAAGACAGGATGTGTCAAACAAATGACAGCCAGATGTCGCTACGATGAAGGCGCGATCTTCAGCTTCCCCAAGGTTTGCGCATCACAGCGAAGCCCCAGACGCCGGCGCGATATGCTGCTTCAGGCGGCGCGCCACGCCCATGACGTCCGTCAAGCCGTCGCGCCCGGGAGCGAGCTCAGCGCGCCCGAGCGGCCCTCCCAGCGGCTTCGGCGGATCCTGACATCGAACCCCCGGGCCCGTCATTTCTCCGTCCGACGGATCATCGCGGCGCTCGGCGACAGCCCGCGGAGTTCGACGCTCGCCCTTTTTTCGGCGGCCGGCGTCTTCGACGCTCCGGATGTCGGACATCTCTCGGGCGTCATGACCGGCGCGCTCGGCGCGCAGCTCGCCTTTCGGCGGCGGGAGGTCGCGCTTCCGCGCGCGGTGCTGAAGCGAAAAATTCCTAGAAGCTCTCTTGCCGCTTTGATCGGCGCCGTCGCCAATCTGCTCGAGAGCGCGGAGGCGCTCGTCCAGCCGAGATGGGACTGGGTGTTTCATCCCGGAATGGGCGTCGCGCTCGGTCTTCTGTTGTTTCTGCTCGGGGTCGCCAGTATGATCCCGTTCCTGGGATTGACAGCGCACCATGCCGCCTCGGTGTTCCTGATGTCGATCGGTCTGGCGGAGCGGGACGGCTTGACGGTCATGATTGGGGCCGTCGCCGGAATCGCCTCTCTCGCGGTGGCGGTCGCGACCGCGATGTCGGGCAAGCAGATATGGGCGACGACCAAGAGGTGGCTCGTCCATTGCTTCAAGCGCCTGCGTCTGCACGCCGCCGCCTGGCTTCTGGATCGGATCGAGAAAGGCCTCGGCGAGTTGCTTCGCATCGGCTGGAGCAATCTGCTATTGCTGTTCGTGGCCGGCTTCGCGGGGCGCTTCGATGCGTCCGCCCGGTCGGGCGCGAATGGGGTGTATTCTCTTAAAGCGCGCGCGAGGCGTATCCGACTGGCCGAATCGCAACGGTTAATGGAGTCGAAGAGGCGAAGCGATGGAGCTTGAACAGTTTTATGTCTACAACATCGTCAGCCCGCTGACGCCGGACAAGCGCACGATCATCGAGAAGCACATCGACGACAACGCGACGGCGTTCGGGCAAAACGTGACGCGAAGCTGGCACAAGGGCGAGGAAGAAGATTTTCTGCGCATATTCGTCGAGCCGGTTGTCATCGAAATCGTCTTTTTGAGCGAGAGAGTCGAGCTCTATGGGGCCGCGCCGACCTGGGCCCGCGTGCTCTTCACCACGGAGCGCAAGAAGCAGCTGACGGATCGAATCGAGGAGGTGCTGGTGGGCGCTGGCTTCGTAACCCCCGAGACCCTGGAGGCCCAGCGCCAGCCTAAACGGAAGTTGTTCGCCCGGGCGAGGGAAAGAAACTCCGCGCCTTGAGCCACCTTCCGCTTCTCAGGATCGTTTCGACTTCCGAGACGCGACATAGGTGGAGACAACCAGCGTCACCGCCCATAGGGCCGCAGTGGTGGCCTTTTGAAGAATCTTGGAATGTTTTCCGGAAATAGTTTCCGGCTGGGGCTCGTCGAGCGACGCGTCGGCATGACGCGCCCCCGCCTTGTAGCGCGAGTCGAGCCATCTGATCATGCGGGCGTAGACTTCATTGATCTCCCGCGCCTTGTCGTTGTTTCCCCCTCGGTCCGGATGGTGCTCGCGGATCAGGTGATCGCGCTGACGCCGCAACGCCGTCCGGGAGAATGCAAGATGCACGGGGAGGCCCAGAGACAGCGCGTCTCTCAGGAATTGGGCGCGCCCGTAACGTTTCTCCAAGGCTTGGACCCTCCTCCGGACAGCCGATCAACCGCCGTGGAGGCTCAGGGGCTCGCCGCCGGAAAACGGTCCGAGCGCCGCATGCGCCGCGAGAAATTCCGCGAGCTGATCCTTCTCCCGCTGCAATTGCGCGGCCTTGCGCAAGGGCAGCAGGCCGTTGCCCACGGCGAGAAGGCCGCCGATCTGGTTGAAGACCATCGAGTGCATCACGCCGAAGCCGCCGAAAAGCGCGCCGGCGACGCAGACGAGATTGGCGCCTACGATCATCCGCCAGCTTCGGTCGATGTTTCCTTGCAGGTCGCTTGAGATGTCGCGCAGGTGAAGGAGCTTCCGCAGGCTCTCCTCCATGAAGACGATCTGCGCCGTGTCCGTGGCGATGCTGGACGCGCCGCGAAGAGAGATCGATACGTCCGCCTTCTTGAGCGCGATGGAATCGTTTACGCCGTCGCCGATGAAACACACGCGGCGGCCTTCCTTCTGCAGCGTCTCGACGTAGCCCGCCTTGTCCTGCGGCAGGACTTCCGCGAAGTAGCGGTCCATGCCCAGCCGCTGGGCGAGATTTCGCGTGGGCCGCTCGTGGTCGCCGGAGATGATCGCCAGATGATCCGCGCCGCGCGCCCGTAGACCCGCGATCACGTCCGCGACCTCGCTGCGATCGGCGGCCCTGAGTTCGATCGCGCCGCCCAGCCTGTCGTCAACGCCGACCATGATCAAGGAGTGTCCCTCGTCATGGATCCGCGCGATCTCGCGATCAATCTCGCTCGGGAAGGGGATTCCCTCGTGCTGCATGAACCGGGCGCTGCCGACGCGCACGATGTGGCCCTCCACGCCGACCGTGATGCCGTAGCCGACCGAATATTTCGAATCGTCGGTCTTCGGCATCGGCAGGCCGAGCTCGCTGAACTTGTCGAGGATGGCCTTGGCGATGGGATGGCTGAACTTGTTCTCTGCCGCCGCCGTCCATCGCAAGATCTGGTTCTCGTCGTAGCCGTCGAAGGTCACGATGCGTCCAACCTCGGGGCGCTCGCGCGTGAGAGTTCCCGTCTTGTCGAACAGGAAGGTGTCCACGTCGTTCATGGTCTCGAGCGCGCGCCCGGACTTCACGAGGATGCCCTGCTGCGCGCACAGCGTCAGGGAGGAGAGCATGGCGATGGGCGCGGCCATGCGAATGCCGGTGCCAAGATCGCAATTGACGACCGCGACCGCGCTGTTGACGCCGCGCGCGACGAGACTGATCGCGCCCAACGCGAGCGTCGGGGCGACCGCCTGATCGGCGAGTTTCTCGCCTTTCGATTGCGCATCGAGCGTGTAGCCAGCGGTGTCGTTGAGAATCTGCGCAAGCTTCGCCGAGGTCGTCTCCTCGCCCGCGCTCGTGACGGCGACGCGGATCTTGCCGGCGATGAGCGTCGTCGCCGCGAGCACCCGATCGCCCTTGATCTTCTCAACCGGAGCGGACTCGCCCGTGAGCGCATGCTGGTCCGCCATCGCCATGCCGTCGACGACCTCGCCGTCGGCGGGCACGGATTCGCCCGTGTGCACGATGATCACGTCGCCGACGCGAAGCTTTTCGAGCGGGGTCTCGACCTCGGCGCCGTCCTTGTCCAGCCAAACGAAGCGCGGCTGCTTGCCGAACACGTTGACCAACATCCTTTTGGAGTCCTGCTCGGTTTTCTCGACGAGCTTGCGGGAGATGCTGAGCGTGAGGCCGAGAACCGAGCCCGCGAAGATCTGATTGGTGGCGAGGCAGGCCGTGACGACGATCGCGTCCAAGAGGTCCACGCCGAGACGCTTTTCCTCGAAGGCGACGTGATAGGCGCCCTTGAAGCTCGGGATGACCGAATAAAGGAACACCGCCGCGCTGAGCGGCGTCAGAATGGGAAAAGCGAAACGGCTCGCCGCCGCGAGAATCACCGAGGCGACGGAGACCGGCAAATCGAGATCGACGGGCGAAGGCCCGTTGTCAACGGCCTTCTCAAGCGCCGAGTCGAGGATCTCGATTATCTGATGCTTTTGGATTTGGCTCGGGTTGAAGTGGATCAGGACGCTGCCGGTCAGCTCCTGAGTCGAGAAGCGATCGACGCCGAGCGTGTTGGTTAATTCGCCCTCGATCGACTGACGCAGCTCCCGGCGCCGGAACAAGGCCGGATTGTGCAGGCGGATTCGGCCCGGGATCTCGTGCTTGACGACCCAGGTCGAGATCCAGTTTCCGTAACGAAAGAGCTGCAACTCGGGGTCGCGGCCGAGATAATCGGCGACGGCGATGGCGCGCGCTCCGGGGGCGTCGAGTCTCCTGAAAGCCGCGGCGAGCGCCTTGAGATTTTGCCGCGGGTCGCCTTCTGGATGGAAACGAATTTCAGCCCGCCCTTGTGACGCGTCGACGAACACGCTCTCCACCTCGGGCGCGGCGAAGACGCGGGCATAGAAGGCGCGCGCTTCAGCGCCGCGGGGATCGACAAAGATCGCGGGATTGACGATCTCGACGGCCGGCGTCTCCGCCTCGTCCCAGAAAACCTCGACCCGCGCCGCGACGGCCTGCTCCCTACCCGGCTGGATCGGCGCGGCCGGCGCGTAGAGCGACGGCTCCTCAACGGGGGTGAAATCCTCGAAAGACCGGACGGCGAGCGATACTGGTTGCGTCATGGGAGATCATCTCTCAGGATTGGAGCGCCCGTTCGGGAACAAGGCATCGCCGCGTAGTTTGGTTGCCCGCCGCCGGGCCCGACCGTCCTGCGCGGCCTCGAGGCCAAGAAGCACCATTCGAGCGACCGCCGCATAGGCCGCCGTGAAGGTTTCCCCGATCGCCGCGAGCGAGGCGGGAAGCTCGGGGGCGTCCAGCGTCTCCCCCGAGACGCCGCGGCTTTCGAGCCGCCGCACCGACGTGAATTTCAAACGACGTTCCGCCGCTCGCGTCGGCGCATGGTCACTTCCCATCAGATCTCCTCGGCGGCACAGATTTTGATGACAGCCTAATGACAAGGCTCGCAAAGTCAAGTAAATCGATTAGGCAAGTAAAATGCAGTCTCGGAGGCTCGCTCCATGCCGAAAGGCGCCAGCGTCACGCTCAAACCCCGCGGGTCACGCCGCAAGACGGCCAAAGTCGAGGCCGCTAGTCCTCCCGCGCCCGTGAACCTTGGGCACATCGTGCGGCTGTCGCCGACCAGCGTGTCGATCGAGAGCGAGCTGCTGTTCGATCCGGGCTGGGAAGCGACGGCGCGGGAGTTTCTGATCCGCGCCTTCGGCGTGGAGGAGGTCGACGCCGTCACCTTCCGCCGCCGGCGGGCGCGTATCGACGTTCGCCTCAACCCGTCGGCGTCGGCCTCGGAGGCGTGGCCTAAGCTCGCCGCGGCGTTTCGCGGGACCGTGCGACGCGAGGCGGCGACGCGGGATCGCCTGGCCCGCCAGGTCGCGTCGCTGCGGTTGGTCGAGTCCGTCGCCGAGACCGCCGTGCGCGTGACCCGTCTCGGCGACGCGCTGACGACATGGCGCGTCACTCAGCATCGACACGATCGTCTGCGGTTTTCACATCCGGTTCTGCGCCGACGCCGGGACGTCCTGCACCGGTTTCGAACGGAGCTCGCGTCGATACACGGCGTCGAGGCGCTGACGACGAATCTGCTGACCGCGAGCGTCTGGGTGAACTTCGATCCGGATATGATCGACGCGGAGCGACTCGTCGGCGCTGTTGAAAAGTCCTGGCCGACGCTGCTCGAGGAGATGACGCCGCCCCTTTCGCCAAGGAAGCTTATCGCGGCCGGCGGGCTGCTGGGCTTCGCGCTGACGGCCCAATATTTCCGACCTGCGCTGCGGCCCTTCGCGATGCTCGGCGTGGCGCTTTACGGCCTGCCGAACGTGATCGAGGCGGCGCGGCAGCTGTCTCGCGGCGAGATCGGGCTGCCGATGCTCTACGCGACCGGCATGGCGTTCATGCTGTGGAGCGGCATGCCGTTCTCGTCGACCGTCATGGCCGTGTTCATGCAGAGCTGGCCACGGCTGTCGCAAAGGCTCGCGCTCGGTTGCGATCGCGAGCTTTTCGGGAATTCCCGTCGGCGCTTCGTCTGGGCGCGGCTGCGCGAGAGCGACGGCGTGGAGACCCGGATCGACATCGACCGCCTCACAGTCGGCAACATCATTCATCTGCGTCCCGGCGACTATATCCCGGTCGACGGCGTGGTTGCCGAAGGCTTCGGCGCGGTGGACGAGGACATGCTGACCGGCGTGATGGGCGCCATCGACAAGGCGCCCGGCGACAGGGTTTACGCCTCCACCTATCTGCGCGCGGGCTCCTTGGCCGTCCGCGTCTTGCGCGAGGCCGGAGCGTCGGCGGCGAGCGCCATCGCGGCCAGCCTGCCGATCGGCCCCATCTCTTACCTGCCCTCGAGCGCGGAAGTCGAGCGCGTCGCGAATCGCAACGCCAAGCCGGCGCTAGCAGCCGCGGCGCTGAGCCTCATCGTGACGCGCACGCCGAGAATTTCGCAGGCGCTCATTCGTCCTGACTACGCCACGGCGCCGCGGCTGAGCGCACAGCTATCGATCGTTACCGGCATCGCGGAGGGGTTGCGCCAGGGTATCTTCCTGCGCACGCCGGGCGCGCTCGATCGCCTGCTCGGCGCCAACGTTTATGTGTTCGACGACAGCGCGGGACTCGAACGCTCCCAGGTGGCGGTGGCGGCCGTCAGCGCCGCCGACGAGGAGGATGCGCGGACCGTGCTCTCGATCGCGACGGCCGCCTTCGCCAAGCGGGGCGACGCGCGCGCGAAGGCTCTGCGCAAAGAGAGCGCCGGGCGTCAGATCGTGCTGCCGCCGGTCCAACGTCGGCGACGACTCGCCGGGACGATCCGCTTCGAGGACGAGTTCGGTGCTCTGGTGGAGGTCGCGACCACTGCCTATGTCGGACGCGGCGAGCTTGAGATCCCTGGCTCGATGGCGTCTTCTCTCGCCGAGGCGGACATCGAGCTCGACCCGAGGCGCGATCCCCAGGATCCAGACGTCCGCCCGTTGTGGGTGGCGCGCGCCGGGCGCGTAATCGGCGTGGTCGCCTTCGAACGCCGAGAGCCGATCGGCGGTTCCGTCGTCGATATCCTGCGAGCGCGCAATCCGAACGCGCGCTTCGTCCATCTCTCCAGCGCCCCGCAGGCCAAGGCGCGCGCCGTCGCCACGGACGCCGGCGTCGAAACGGCCATCGGCGGTCTTGACATGGCCGCCAAGGCGAACGCCATCAGAGGGTTGAGCCGACGCGCGATCTGGATCGGCGACGGTTCGGCGCCGGATACGCGGATGTCCATGGCCGCGAGCGCCGTGAGCATCTCGGTCGGCGGCGTCGCGACCTTGCTAGACGACTCGGCCGACGTGATCCTGCTGCAATCTGACCTCGACGGCCTTCTGACGGTGAGGCAACTCGCGCAGGCGCATCTTTCACGGCTGCGCGCGGACTATCGCAAGGTCTATGTCGCGAATCTGCTCGGCGCCGCGGGGGCGTTCGTCGCGGGCTTTGGCAGCCTGCAGGCGGGCCTCGCTTCGAACATCGGCGCCGGCCTGGTGCTCGCGTCGCGATGGAACGACTTGCGATGCCTGGCGCGCGCCTCGCAACGCAGAGACATCATCAGGCTGTCCGCGCCGACCGAAGAGCTGGAAGGCGAGCTCATCGGCTCGGTTGCACACGACGGGCGCGAAGAAACCCTCATCGAGTTTCCGGATCTGATCGACGCCGGGTCAACAACAGACGGCGTGTAGCCTCGCGAACGGAGAAGAGAGGTGAACCGATGACACATGCGCGGCCATTAGTCGAGTTAGCCCATAGTCTTCATGGACATGGGAAGGCGCGCGCCGATTCAGGCCGCCTTCCGGAGGAGCGAGCGTAAAATGCGCATACAGTGGCTCAATGCAGGCTCGGTGGCGGCGTGCGTAATCGCGGGCGGGCTGATCGCGGCCAAGAACGTCCGGGGGCACGTAGCCCACCAGATACTGAACGTCTCCTACGATCCCACTCGGGAGCTGTATCAGCATCTCAATCCGGTGTTCGCGGCTCGCTATGAACAGGAGACGGGAGAATCCGTCGGCGTTCGCCAGTCGCACGGCGGCTCGTCCCATCAGGCCAGACTGGTGGCGACCGGAGAGCAGGCGGCGGACGTTGTCACACTGGGCTTGCCCTCCGACATCGAGGGCATCGAGAAGCGCGGGCTGATCGACAAAAACTGGCGCACGCGATTGCCGGACGACGCCGAACCCTACCACTCGACAATCGTGTTCGTCGTGCGCAAGGGCAATCCCCTCCACATTTTCGATTGGCCAGACCTCGTCCTGCCGAACGTCGAGGTGATCGTGCCCGACCCGAAGACCTCCGGAAACGGCCAGCTCGCCGCGCTCGCCGCCTGGGGATATGTCGTGACGCATGGCGGGGATGAAAGCAAAGCGCGCGCGTTCTTGAAATCGCTTTACGACCACGCGCCGTTTCTCCTTCCGGCGGCGCGCGCCGCAGGCGTGGCTTTCGCGATCGAGAAGAAGGGCGACGTGCACCTCGCCTGGGAAAACGAGGCGTTGCGCGAAGTCGCCGAATCGAAGGGCGCGCTCGAGATCGTCTATCCGTCCATCAGCATCTTAGCGGAGCCCGCCGTCGCCTGGGTGGACGCCAATGTTGAAAAGCACAAGAGCGCCGAGCCCGCCCAGGCCTATCTGCGCTTTCTCTTCACCGAGGAGGCGCAGGAGATCATCGCCTCGGAGGGGTATCGCCCCAACGACCAGAACGTGCTGGCGCGCCACGCGAAGCGCTTCCATGAAATGAACCTTTTTCCGATCGCCGTGATCGCGCGCGATTGGGCCGACGCGCAGCAAAAGTTCTTCGCCGAGAACGGCGTGATCGACCTGATTTACGTTCCAAAGCCGCGCAACGACTGAACGAGCCGCCGCAAACGCGCCACCATCGCACAGGATCGCGCCATGACTCCAGCCGCCCTTGTCCCCGCACCTTCGGCTCGCGTTTGGCTCGACGCGCGATCGTTCGCGACGTTCCGCAAGGACCTGATCGCCGGCGCGACGGTCGCGGCGATCTCTTTGCCACAGAGCATGGCCTATGCGCTGATCGCCGGCGTGGACCCACGCTTCGGTCTTTATACGGCGATCGTCTTCACGGCGGTGGCTGGGGTGTTTGGCTCATCGAGGCATCTCGTCAACGGCCCGACGGGGGCCGTTTCGCTGGTCGTCTTCAGCGCGCTCGCCTTCATCGATCCCGACGCCAGGCTCGATGCATACGAGGCCATGTTCCTGCTCGCGGTGATGGTCGGTGCCGTGCAAATCTTCATCGCCGTAACGCGGCTCGGCGACGTGACGCGCTACATATCCGAGTCCGTGGTGACCGGCTTCATCGCCGGCGCCGCTTTTCTGACCATCATCGGCCAGGTCGCCAGCGCGCTCGGGGTCAAGGCGCAAGGCACGGGGCACCAGCACGTGCTACATCGTCTCTATCTGACGCTCACGCAGCCAGCGCCCTTCAACTACAAAGCTATTCTGATCAGCGGCGGCGCGATCCTCTTCGCCATCTATGGACGCAAGCTCATGCGTCGTCTCGGCTTGCCACAGATCGAGATGCTACTCGCCGTGATCCTGTTGGCCGGCGCGGCCTATCTCCTTGGATGGTCTCAGTCGGCGCCCGGCGTGAAGTCAGCAATTCCGTTGATCGAGGCGATTCCCCCGGCCCTGCCGTCTTTCCATATCCCGACGCTGAAGCCCGAATGGCTGCTCGATCTCTCGTCCTCCGCGGTGTCGATCGGAATTCTCGGCCTGCTGGAGGCGCTGGCAATCGCCAAGGCGATCGCGCACAAATCGCGGCAGCAGCTCGACTACAATCGCCAATGCCTCGCGGAAGGGCTGGGCAATCTCGTCGGCGGCTTCTTTCGCTGCATGCCGGGCGCGGGGTCGTTGTCGCGCACCGCGATCAACTATTCCGCAGGAGCGCAGACGCGCTTTTCCGGCGTGTTCACAGCGGTGGTCGTCGCGGTCGTCGTTCTGCTGCTGGGACCCCTCGCCGCCTATATTCCGAAAGCCGTTCTTGCCGGGCTTCTGATGGTCGCGGCGGCGCGACTCATCGATTTCGAGCGCATTCGCTACACGGCGACGGCTTCCCGCTCCGACGCGATCCTGCTGTTCACGACAGCCCTCGCAGCCGTTTTCATCGAGGTCGAGTTCGCGATCCTGATCGGGTCCGCAGTGTCGGTCGTCTGGTACACGCTGCGCACGACGCGGCTCAACGTGAAGGAGCTTGTCGTCGCGCCGGAGCAGGTCTTGCGGGCGCGGATCGCCTCCGATCCGCCGGGCGGAGACATGCTCATCTATGATTTCGAAGGCGAACTCTTCTTCGGCGCGGCGCCCGACCTCGAGAAGCACCTGCAAGCCGCGGCGGACGAAGCCAAGAGGCGCCATGTCCGCTATATCGTGTTGCGCCTGAAGCGCATGAGGAGTCCCGATGCGGTCGCGCTGGAAGTGCTCGACGTCTTCCTCAAGGAAGCGCATCAGGAGGGCCTGACGGTTTTGTTGGCCGGCGTCCGACCCGACTTGCACGCGGCGCTGCAGCGGATGGGGATCGCGAAGCGGCATGGCGAGGAGCTGATTTTCACCGAGGAAGAAAGGGACTATTCCGCGACCCTGGCGGCCGTGCGTAAAGCCTATGAGCTCGCGGCCAACAGGCTCCACGAACGAGCCGCAGGTTTTCCGGTCTATTATCTAGTCTAGTCTAATTCCGTTCCGGCGGGATACAGGAAAGGAAGGCCTGAAGCGAGGTGACGAATCAAAGGCGCGGCTTCGCCGCGCGTTCAGGGCCGCGTAGTTGAACGAGGATTCGACGCCGCCAGGTCTTCGTGCTGGCGTCAAGCGCGTCGGGTTTGGACGCCGCGGCGCTTTTCCTTTGTATGCCGGCTGAGACAGGAATTGAGCGCGTGGAAGAAATAGTCCCCTTCGCCTCGCGGGGCAGCCCGTGAGGAAGCGGCCGCGACTGCCTCGCCGTACGCATGACGCCCGCGGCGAGGCGCACGGCCTCTTTCGTCTTGGATGGAACCAATGCCCGATAGCATGACGCTTGGTTGGAAGATTTTCGAGATCGTGTGGATCAATATCCTTCTCTCTGGAGACAACGCAATTTTGATTGCGATGGCTTGCCGTGGACTATCCCAAGAGAGGCGACGCCTGGGCGTCGCTCTCGGCGCTCTGGGCGCCGTGGCCTTGCGAATCGCCTTCACGCTGGTCATCGTCAATCTGCTTGGCGTGCCGTATCTGAGAATCCTTGGCGGCTTGCTTGTCATCTTCATCGCGATAAAACTGCCCTTCGAGGACGCAGACGGCACGGAAATCGACGCCAAACAGACATTGTTCAGCGCGGTGGCCTCAATCATTGTCGCCGACGCGGTCATGTCTCTGGACAACGTCTTCGCTATCGCGGCCGCGGCGCACGGCTCCATGAGCTTGATCGTGTTCGGGTTAGCTTTATCCGCGCCTCTGGTGATGTTCGGAGCGGGGTTCCTGATGTCACTGATGGAGCGCTTCCCGATTCTGGTTTGGGGCGGAGCCGCGATCCTTGGGTGGGCCGGCGGCGAGCTGATCGCCGGTGACGCTTTTTGGGTGCGGAACGGTTTGATCGCGGAAACGCAAGAGGGAATAATCGGCGCCGCGGGGTGCGCGTTTGTGCTCCTCGTCGTAGCCGCGATGAGCTATTATAATTTCCGTCAAAGCAAGAAAAAGCAGGGCGTCAGCTGACGCCGCCTCCGCCGGGTTCTCCAGTTCCGTTCAATTCCTCTCGTTTTAGCCCGTTCGGACGCCGATCTCGTACTGGGGTCCGGAACATGGCGTTCAACTTTGGCCTGATCGCCATGAGCTAATCCAGGGGACAATTACCACGTGGACCGTAAACGATTGGCGTCGCGCACTTGGTCGTCCAATTTAGAGCGCAATCAATGCGCGTTCCAGTCTCGCGGCTTTGGCAAGAGAGGAAGTAAAGGGCGCTTCTATCAACCCGAT
>PLZT01000469.1 GCA_003152255.1 Methylocystaceae bacterium
GATTACCGGATGTCCACATATGACGGCGGGATCGGATAGGTTGGCTCCGATCGTGCGCAGTACCCCCGCGTTCGGTCCAACCACAAGCACGCGCTTGCCTTCGTTGCGCGCCTTTTGCGCGAAGGCGCAAAAGGACTCGGCGGCCGAACCGTCGATGAACGGCGTTCTGCGGAAATCGAGAATGAAGGCCGCCGGGGAAGGATCGAGCACGTCGAAAATCGTTGATGCGACGCCAAAGAACAGCGGCTCCTCGAATCGATAAACGAAAACATCGGGCACATGGCCGGTTTCGTCGCAATCGTCACGGCCGTTGGGATAGGTTTCGACGAACTGCGATTCGACAAGTTCCGCCATGCGGTGGATAAACAACAGCGAGCCGAACGAGACGCCGACGGCGATCCCTTCCGTCGCGTCACGAAATACGGTCATCAGGAATGTGACCGTCAGGACCAACGCCTCATGACGATCCCGCCTGAAGACGATGGCGTTGCGGTCGATCATGTCGAAAGCGATCATAATGAGTACGGCGGCGAGCGTCGCCATCGGTATATGCGAGGCGAGCGGCGCCGCGAACCTTACGAAACCATAGAGGAAAAGCGCGGCGAATACGCCGGCGAGCGGCGTGCGGGCGCCGGCGCGAATATTGGTGGCCGTACGCGTCAACGCGCCTGCGCAACACATTCCGCCAAAGGCGCCGGACAGCACATTGGCGTATCCTGCAGCGACGACCTCGCTGTTGGAATTGTGACGCGCGCCGGTCATGCCGTCCGCGACCACTGCCGATAGCAGCGACTCGATCGCGCCGAGAATCGCAATCGCGAGCGCCGTCGGCGTGAGTTCGAGCAGCGTCGTGAAATTCAACCCGGGCCAGGCCGGCGTAAGAACTGCGTTGGGGACGGCACCATATCGTGAACCGATCGCATCCACCGGCAGGCCAAAGAGCCACGTGACGACTCCCGCGACGACGATGGTCGTCATCATGCCCGAAAACCGTGGCGCGCGCCGCCGCTGGTAGATGATGAAAGCCAGCGACGCAGCTGCGAGCAGCGCGGTTGGGATCTGCGCGGTTGTGAGCGCGGACGAAACGGCTTCGAGTTTGCGCATGAAAGCCGTCGGGTCATGCACGATCTGCAAACCCAAAAAGTCCTTCAATTGACTGACGAATAGAATAAGGGCGACCCCCGCCGTGAAGCCGACAGGCACGGCATGGGGAATATATTTGATGTAAGAGCCAAATTTCATGTAGCCTAGAAACAGCAGGCTCATTCCCGCCATGATCGTCGCCGCAGCCAGCCCCTCGACGCCATGCGCCTCGACCGTCTTCGCGACCAGCGCGACAAAAGCCGACGCCGGGCCGCCGATTTGAAACCGGCTGCCGCCGAGCGCCGAGATCAAAAGGCCGCCGATGATCGCCGCAGCAAGGCCAGATCCCGGCGACGCGCCGGAGGCGACGGCGAGCGCCATGGCCAGCGGAATGCTGACGATGGCTACAGTGAATCCTGCGCCGGCGTCGGCTTGCAGGTCGGAGACGGAATAGCCCTGACGCAGCGCTTTGAAGAGTTCCGGAGCGAAGGTCTCCACAAAACCATGCGCGCGGTTCGACAGGTGGGTATGGTTTGCTTCGCTCATCTTGCGGCCACGCTGCGGATCGTTGGGCGTTCGTAGCGCGGCCGGAGGCGCTTTGCACCTTGCGTCGGCATGGGGGAGAACCCTCTTGCGCCCAAATGGGTTTTCATCATTGCGGCGTCTCCGTATATTTTTCGCCGACGACGATTTGATCTCCCTCCTTGAGGGCGCTGCGGACTATTTCCGCATAGCGGCCGTCGTCAAGGCCAAGGGCGACATCGACGCGCGTAAGCACGCCGTTGCGGAGCACCCAGAGCTGCGATTCCTTGTCGTCGATCCTGGAAGGCGCTGCGTCGAGGCGCGGCGTAAAGCGCAGAGCGGAGAGCGGCGCGCGCAACACATTGTCGCGCAGCGTGGTCTCGACTATCCCCGTGACCTTCGCACCGGCAGGTAGATCTGCATCGCTCTTTTGCGCGAAGACGATAACGTCGCCATGCTCCCTGGCCGAGGAAGACCGACTTGCGATCCGCGCGATGACGCCGGCGAAGGTCCTGCTCGGCGCCGCCTCCGACGCCAATGCGAGGGGCGCGTCAATTCGAAGACTCTTAAGATCCTTGCGCGGAACGTCGAACACGATCGCCGCTTCCTGCGTGTCTTCGGCGAGCAGAAAAACCGGCGCCGCGACATCATTGGCCCGGACCTTTTGCCCGATCTTCGCATTCGTTGCGACGACGGTTCCGCCGCAGTATCGCGTAGTTTCACAACAACGAAGCTCTTGCCGCCGATGCCATGCAGAAACACGCCGACAGTAAGCGGCGGCGAGGGTATGGCGATTAGTCCTCGATTTCCCGCGCCTTGTGCAGATCACGTAGTGTCATTTCTTCCTCAATGAGGCGCGCGGCTTGCGTTTCGAATTCTTGCTGTTGATCGAGGGGAAGTCCCTTGATCCCAATCTTCTTCATGCCGCTCATGCCGCCGCCCATCGCGAAAGCCGGGAGCGACGACGACGCATATGCGCCCGCCGCCATTCCCAAGCGAGATAAAAAGCGGCGGCGCGATACGTCCACTCCCTCCTGCATAACGACCCCTCACCTGCCCAAGACGGAAGGGCAATTAAGCTGTATTAGTAATGGATGATATAAGTGCCATAATAGGTCCTAGGGATGCGACAGATTGAACCAGCGCGTCGAGGCGCCATATTTCTTCTTCAAGAAATGCCTACGCTCGTGGCTCTTGCTTAATGATGGGGATGCCGCACGATTTGTTCAAAACTGCACGCTAAGGCGGGTTGTCCCTATCGAACTGTAGTCTTTTTGGTATGGCGCGAACACCAACCAACCCGAAGGTTTGCTCGGCGTCAATCCGGAGTAGATCAATTGGGACAGGGACAGGTTATTCGCGTCCCGCCTTTCGCCGGCCCTCACTGAACGGGATAGCGCTGATATTGCAGCGCGTTTCGAGCTTAAAGCCTGACCTGAAATTGGTT
>PLZT01000643.1 GCA_003152255.1 Methylocystaceae bacterium
GCCTTGGACCTCTCTCTCTAACATTCAGGACCGATCATGACCGGCATTTGGGCGCAAATGGCTTTGGTGTTCGGGCTCGCGCTGATCGCGACGCTTGTGTCCAACAAATTGCGAATTTCGACCGCTCTTTCCGAGATCATCGTCGGCATGCTCGCGCGGGCGATTTTCAGCGTCACGGTCGGCGTCGAGATCTTTGGCGTCCAAGAGCCTTGGGTGAAGACCCTCGCCGGCGCCGGGGCCATTCTGCTGACGTTTCTCGCCGGAGCGGAACTCGACCCCGACGTCTTCAAGGCGAAATGGAAAGAGTCCGTCTCGATCGGCGTCGCCAGCTTCCTGCTTCCCGCCGTTGGATGTTGGGCGGCGGCGCATTATCTCCTGGGTTGGGAGACGATGCCCGCTATCCTGGCTGGCATCGCGCTCGCGGCGACCTCGGTCGCGGTCGTCTATACTGTGATGATGGAATATGGCCTCAACCGAACCGACTTCGGCAAGACCATTCTCGCGGCCTGTTTCGTCACCGATCTCGGCACGGTTGTCACGCTCGGCCTGGTGTTCGCCCCCTTCACGTTCAAAACGGCGGTGTTCGTCGTCGTGGTCGCCGCGGCCTTTATCGGCCTGCCGCGGGTCACGCCCCATCTGTTCAAGCTCTTCGGCGGGCGCCCCTCGGAATTCGAGGCGAAGCTCCTGTTGTTCTGCCTACTGGGGATGGGGGCGCTCGCCACATGGGCGGACAGCGAGGCGGTGTTGCCCGCCTATCTCATCGGAATGACGCTCGCCGGCAGCGTCGGCCGCGATCACGCGCTGATCCGCCGCCTCCGCACCATCGTCATCGGACTGTTGACGCCCTTCTACTTTATAAGGGCCGGCTATTTCGTATCGATCGCGGCTGTCATTTTGGCGCCAATCGGCGTCATTATCCTGCTGGTCGTCGAGGTCGCGACCAAGGTCGTCAGCGTCTATCCCGTGGCGAAAGCCTTTGGATCGCCGCCCAGGGACGCGATGTACACCACTTTGATCATGGCCTCCGGTCTGACCTTCGGCACCATCGCCTCGCTGTTCGGCCTGTCGCACAAGATCATCGACGAGAGCCAGTATTCGACATTGGTGGCGGCCATCATCGCCACGGCGATCATTCCGACGGTGATCGCCAACAGCTTCTTCCTGCCTCGCCACCTGCTGCCGAAAGACTTGGCTGACGTGGGCGCCCCCGTAGCGACGGAGGCGTCTTTGCCAGCCGCGACGAACCAATGATCTCGGGAGGCCAAATTGTTCAAGAAAATCCTGCATGCGAACGACGGCTCGGAGTCGGCTTTTCACGCTCTCTCGCTGGCGATAGCCTTGGCGGAGCAGAACCAATCTGAATTGCACATGGTGTGCGTCGAAGAACTTCCGAATCTGCCGGAGTTCATCGCCGAGGTCCGCGATGCGAAAGAAGCCGCGGATCGGCGTTACGGCGCCGTGCTGCGGTGCGCGAGCGACGCGGCGCGGGAGCGCGGGTTGGAGCTGCGGACGCATGTCCTGGTTGGACACGCCGTGCGCGATATCGTCAAACTCGCCGCCGAACTTGAGGTGGAGTTGCTCGTTATCGGCGCGGTGGGGCATTCGGAACTATATGAAAGACTGATCGGAAGCCGCGCGGATCGCATCACTCAGCTCGCGCAATGCCCCGTGCTCGTCGTCAAATAGCGACACGGAGCCGGTTCGGGCGCATGTGGGGCTCATCTCGCAAATATTCATGGCGCGGACGCTTCGCGCTCAATGGAACGTGACATGACGCCAGACCGCGCCGCGAACGCCCCTTCAATGTCGCCGGCTCCGGGCTCTCCGCCGGTCGAATGGCTGATCTCGTCAACCCTCGTCCCCTACGAACAAGCCGTGGCGCGAATGGAGGCGCGGGCCGAAGCCATAGCCGCCGGCGCCGCGCGCGAACAGGTCTGGCTGCTCGAGCATCCGCCGATCTATACGGCGGGCTCCTCGGCGAAGGACGCCGATCTGCTCGATCCCCGATTTCCGGTTTATCGCAGCGGGCGAGGCGGACAATACACCTATCACGGCCCCGGGCAGCGTGTCGCTTATGTGATGCTCGATCTTTCCCGCCGACGCAGCGACGTGCGCGCGTTCGTTTGCGCGCTGGAGGGCTGGCTGATCGCCGCGCTCGACGATTTGGGCGTTCGCGCGGAGCGCCGCGCCGACCGCGTCGGCGTCTGGGTAACAAGACCGGACAAGCCGCGCGGTCCGGCCTTCGAGCCGGCCGAAGACAAGATCGCGGCGCTCGGCGTGCGTTTGCGCCATTGGGTGAGTTTTCACGGCGTCGCGCTGAATGTCGCTCCGGATCTGTCGCATTTTTCCGGCATCGCGCCCTGCGGCCTTCGCGCCGCGCAATTTGGCGTGACCAGCCTCGAAGAGCTTGGCGCGCCGAGCGCGATGCCGATCGTCGACGCGGCGTTGCGCCGCCGTTTCGAAGATTTTTTCGGTCCGACGGTCGACGGCGAACGATGAGCCCGCTGGCGTTGTCGTCGCCCCTCGCCCATTCAGAAAATCCGCGCGCCCCTTGCCTTTTGCGCGCGGCCCGCCCATACCGCGCCGCAACCAATTCCTTTCGCTAGTGGGACCGACATGGGCTTCAAATGTGGCATCGTCGGTTTGCCGAATGTCGGCAAATCGACCCTTTTCAACGCGCTGACCCAGACGGCGGCCGCGCAGGCGGCCAATTATCCATTCTGCACCATCGAGCCCAATGTCGGCGAGGTCGCCGTGCCCGACCCACGCCTCGACGAACTCGCCAAGGTCGCCGGTTCGAAGCAGATCATTCCGACGCGCCTGACCTTTGTCGACATCGCCGGCCTCGTGCGCGGCGCCTCCAAGGGTGAAGGGCTCGGCAATCAGTTTCTCGCCAATATCCGCGAATGCGACGCCATCGCCCATGTCGTGCGCTGTTTCGAGGACGGCGACGTGACCCATGTCGAGGGCGGGGTCGATCCCCTGCGCGACGTCGAGACAATCGAGACCGAGCTGATGCTGGGCGATCTCGATAGCCTGGAAAAGCGCGTCGTCGCGGCGGAGAAAAAGGCCAAGGGCGGCGATAAGGACGCCAAGGAGCTGCTCGATCTGATGCGCCGCTGCCTCGATTTGCTGCGCGAGGGCAAGCCGGCGCGGCTCGTCGAGATCAAGCCGGAGGAGCGCGCCGCGCTGGGCGGTCTCGGCCTACTGTCCTCCAAGCCCGTGCTTTATGTCTGCAATGTCGAGGAGGGCGCGGCGGCCGAGGGCAATGCGCAGTCGCTGAAGGTTTTCGCGCGCGCCAAGGAAGAAGATGCGGCCTGCGTGGTCGTTTCGGCGAAGATCGAGAGCGAAATCGCCGTGCTGCCGGCTGCGGAGCAAAAGGATTATCTGGAGGCGGTGGGGCTACAGGAGCCCGGCCTCAACCGCGTTATCCGCGCCGGCTACGAGCTTCTGCGGCTCATCACCTATTTTACGGTCGGTCCCAAGGAGGCGCGCGCCTGGACAATCGAACAGGGAACGCGCGCGCCGCAGGCCGCCGGCGTCATCCACACCGATTTCGAAAAGGGCTTTATTCGGGCGGAGACCATTGCCTACGCGGATTTTACGGGGTTGAAGGGCGAGGCGGGCGCGCGCGAAGCCGGGAAGCTGCGGCTGGAAGGCAAGGAATATCTCGTCGCCGATGGCGACGTGCTGCATTTCCGCTTTAACAACTAATGCGGCGCCCATGGGGAGCCGCCGGCGTAAGCTTGGGCGCTGGGGATGTGGCGCCCATGCAACAGTCAAAAGAATTTTCGCCGAGCGTGGCCGCGACGTGCGGCTGCGCATTTAATTGTTGAGGACACGGCACTACCTTCCTGTCGGATGGGGTGCGAAGGCGCAGTTGGCGATCGAGATGCGCCCCAGGCAGTTCACAGGACAACTCATGAGCGTTCGCTCGCGAATCTCCCGACTATGCTGGACGTTGGCGGCGGCGTCATGCCTCTCGCCGGCCTTTCACGCGACGCCCTCGGTGGCGCGGGAGAGCGTCGCCTTTCGCGCCTCTCCGCTCCCCCAGCCGGCGCCGCTGCTGCAAATGGCCCATGCGACGCTCAAGGCCGCGCCGCGGCCGACCTTCGACCCGGCGCTGTTCGAGGCGCTCGAGGCGTCGCCGCTGGTCGATCTGACCCCGGTTGTCGCGACGCTCGGTGACGACCGCTCTTTCGCGTTCGAACTGCTCGACCCCAAGCAGCGCGCGCTGGCGCTGGCGCTCGACGACTGGAACCGCGCCGCGCCGCGCGGGATCGAACACCGCCGGCTTCGCGCGGCGATCGTCGGCTTTTACGTCGCGCGCGATTTCATGCCCTTATGGCTCGACGGCGCGGATTGGCGCCAGTCCGCGCGCTCCGCGGCGCGTCAGCTGCGCGAAGCTGGCGAGGACGGTCTCGACATATCCGCTTACAAAATCCCGGCCATGGGGGCGGGCGCGCCTCGTCTCTCGGACGAATTCGCGCTCAGCGAAGCCGTGGCGGTCTATGTCGCGCAGGCGTCCGGTTCCCGTGTCGATCCGCGGCGGATCTCGCATTTGATTGGCGCGCGCCCCGCCTCGCCGGACATGGGCGAAGCGCTGACCCGCGTGGCGACGGCGGGCGACGGCGCGGACGAAGTTCTGCAAGGCTTCAACCCAGCGCATTACGGCTACCGGAAGCTGCGAGCGAAGCTGATCGAGTTGCGTTCGCGCCGCGCGCCGGGCGACGTCGATCAATTGGCCGAGGCGAGCAACGCCTCGCCCTTGACCGACACGCCTTCGACCGCGAACAGGGCCGCGCGGCGGAAAATGACGGCGAACGGGGCTTCGGTTTCGCGCGTGGAGGCCGAGATTATCGCCAATATGGAGCGGTGGCGCTGGCTCCCGCGCGATCTCGGCGGGAGTCATGTCGAGGTCAATATTCCGGAGTTCGAACTGGCGGTGGTGCGGGACGGCGCCGTCGCGCATCGCGCGAAGGTGATCGTGGGCAAGGAGGGCACGCCGACGCCGGTGTTCTCCAATGCGCTGCGATTCATCATCGTGAACCCATCCTGGAATGTGCCGCAGTCGATCATCAACAAGGAGATGCTGCCCAAGCACGGCGGCGATCTCTCCTATCTCGCCCGGCGCGGATGGAAGGTCGGCTACCACAACGGCAAGCTTACGGTGCGCCAGCCGCCGGGCGAAGACAACGCGCTAGGCCGAATCAAATTTATGTTTCCAAACGATTTTTCGGTCTATCTGCACGATACGCCTTCCCGCGGCCTGTTCGCCGCCGACCACCGCGCCTTCAGCCACGGCTGCATGCGGGTCGAGGACCCCTTCGCCCTCGCCGAGGCGGTGCTTGGTCCAGGTAGCGGCTGGTCCGAGCAGCGGGTGAAGAGGCTGATCGGCGGTTCGGAACGCTATATCAATCTGTCCAAACCGCTGCCGATCCACATCGAATATTTCACCACCTTCGTGGACGAAGACGGCCGTCTGCAAATGCGCAACGACCTGTATGGCTATTCCGCGCTGGTGCGCAGCGCTTTGGGGCTCGGGGGATGAGCGGGTTTTCGGCGCTGCTTCGTGGTCGGAACTTGAATTGGCGATCGAGAGAGGTCGCGCAATTTTTGTTGCCGGCGCCCGCGCGAGGAGGCGATAATGGCCGAGCCTGCGGTTCCCTCGCGGAATTGCGGGCGCGGCGGGCAGGATCACAGCGGCGGCGACCGGTGTATGAACGATAATCGTAGCGAGGCCGAAAAGGCCGCGATTCGCGCGGAAGTCGAGCGGGTGCGGTTGGAGCATCACGATCTCGAGGCCGCCATCGAAGCGCTCCTGGCGGTTGGAGCCGTCGATCAGCTGCAAATTCAACGCTTGAAAAAGCGCAAGCTGCTGCTACGCGACCGGCTGCAGCATCTCGAGGACGAAATCACCCCGGACATAATCGCCTAATTTCACGGCGGCTTGCTTCAAATCACATAAGTGAACGAATCATAAGCGAGTTCGCTGAGCAGTTGGTCCATATCCCGCGCGGGTTCGGCGCAGCCGGCGACTCCGACGACCTTGGCCGGCACGCCCGCGACGGTCACATTGCGCGGCGTGCTTTGCAAGACGACCGAGCCGGCGGCGACGCGCGAACAGGCGCCGATTTCAATATTGCCAAGAATTTTCGCGCCCGCGCCGATTAAAACGCCATGCCTGACTTTCGGATGGCGGTCCCCGGACTCCTTGCCCGTGCCTCCAAGCGTGACATTCTGCAATATGGACACATTGTCCTCGACCACGGCCGTCTCGCCGACGACGAGCCCAGTGGCGTGATCAAGGAACACGCCGCGCCCGAAGCGCGCCGCCGGATGGATGTCGGTCTGGAAAACCTCCGAGCCGCGACTTTGCAGGTAGAGCGCGAAGTCGACGCGGCCGCGACGCCATAGCCAATGCGCCAGCCGATGGCCCTCGACCGCATGAAATCCCTTGAAATAGAGGAAAGGCTCGATCAGGCGGCCACAAGCCGGATCGCGCTCGACAATGGCAGCGAGATCGGCGCGAAAGTCCTCGATGATCGCGGGCTCCGCCGCGACGGCGGCTTCGAATGCGTCGGCGATCATTTCGGCGGGCACGGCCGGCGCGCCAAGCTTGGCGCTGACGCGGCGGATAACCGCTTCGGCGAAACTCGCTCGGTTTAGAACGGATCCGACCAGCAATGGCGCAAGCGCCGGCTCCAGGGTCAAGGCCGCGCTCGCCTCCTCGCGCATATGCCGCCACACGGCGGCACTCGCGCAAATTTCGCTGAGCGTGGCGCGGGCGTCGTCTTCGCCGTCGAGGGAAGGCCGGGGGGCGTGCCGGTTCATTCTTTACGCAATCTCCTCTCCCTCGATCGCCAAATAGGCGTCATTCGACAAAAAAACTAGCGCGCGAGCGCGGGCGAGGGGCATGCGCCCTTTTGCGCCGGAGCGGAAAAAGACGCGGCCAGCTAAAACTTCACTTGCGGCGCGCCTTGGGCCGCGTCGCTGGCGGTGAATTCGGCCAGCGGCTTTTCGGATGAGAAGAAGGTTTTGGCCCACAGCACCGTCGGGAAAGTGCGCAGCGCGAGGTTGAAGTCGCGGGCGGCCTCGATGTAGTCGCGCCGCGCCACGTTGATGCGGTTTTCCGTGCCTTCCAGCTGTGACTGCAGCGCAAGGAAGTTGGCGTTGGACTTGAGGTCGGGATAGGCTTCGCTGACCGCGAGCAGGCGTCCAAGCGCGCCGCTAAGCTGCGCCTGCGCGTCCTGGAACTGCTTAATCTTGTCCGGATCGGTGAGCGAGGAGGCGTCGACCTTGATCTGCGTCGCCTTGGCGCGCGCCTCGGCGACCTGGGTGAGGACGTCCTTTTCCTGCTTGGCGTAACCTTGAACAGTCGCGACGAGATTGGGAATGAGATCGGCGCGGCGCTGATATTGCGCCTGAACCTCGGCCCATTTGGCCTTGGCGTTTTCGTCCAGCGTGGGAATCGTATTGTAACCGCAGCTGGCGACGCTCAGGCCCAGCAAGGTCGCGATTGCGAACGAACGCAAACGGGAAACGACGCTCATTGAAATCTCCGTGGCTGGCCGCGCCAGGGCGGCATGGGCGGCGAAGAACTTAGGCCTTAGGCATGAAATTTGGAAGAGCGAGGCGCCGAGGCCAAGCAAAAGACGACGGCGAATGTCTGGCGGCGATTTGGCCGCCGGCTATTGGGGCAAGCGTTTAATCCTTGGGCGCGAGGTCGATTTGTGCGAAAACGCGCTCAGGCGCGAAACTTGGTTGCAACGCGAATGCAAATGGCTATCGATGACATCATCGGCAATTTCGAACTCTTGGACGATTGGGAGGATCGCTACCGCTATCTGATCGAACTTGGCCGCACGCTCGAACCCTTGGCCAAGGAGGCCCATACCGAGGCCAACAAGGTGCGGGGCTGCGCCAGCCAGGTGTGGCTCGACACCAAGGTCGCGCAGGACGATAAGGGCCAGAAGTTGCTGATCCTTCATGGCGACAGCGACGCTCATATCGTGCGCGGACTGGTGGCGCTGGTGTTGGCGCTTTATTCTGGCCGCGCCGCGTCGACAATCCTCGAGACCGACGCCGCGCCGCTGTTCGCCGAACTCGGCCTCGCGCAACATCTGACCCCGCAGCGAGCCAATGGATTGCGCGCGATGGTCGAGCGCATCAAGAGCGAGGCCCGCGCGGCCGTCTGAAGCCCTCCGGCGCGCTCCGGGCCGCGACTGGGCCGAGAAACCCTTTCCACGCGGGCGCGCTTTGCATAGAGTCCGCGCGCCACGCCGACGACTCCCGAGAAAATGCGTCATGTACCTAGAACGACTCTTGTTTCTGATCACAGGCGTCTTCGTTTTTCTCTGTCTGGGTTTCGCGCTCGTAATAATGGCGTCAAATCCGGCCAAGCGACCGAGTGACCAGATCGCCCCGCCCCCGGCCGGGGTCGCCGACGCGCAGAGACCCGCCGCCGAGCAATCCGTCGTGGCCGAGCCGGCGCCGATCGACAAAGACGCCGCCAGACAGAGACTGGACCGACTGATCGTCGGCGCGCCCGATTACGACCGCTTCTTCAAGCGGCTGCGGGAGGCTTTTCCCGTCGAATACACCGCGGCTCTGGACATGTTCGCGGCGCGTCTCGTCGAAAGCAAACATGAAGAGAGCGTCGACTTTTATGTTTCGGAGGCGGTTCGCCTTTTGCGTCAGTCGCGCGGAGTGCTTGCCGCCAAGGCGGAACCCGAGCCCTTGACCAAAGTCTTCGATATTCAGCTCAGGGTCTTGCGGGCAATTGGCGAGGAAGACCCGCATTTGTGCGTGGCCTTTCTCTATGGCGCCACGGATCAGGATTTTGCGCGCTTCGCCACGACTCGGCGCCCCCTCGTGGCCGATATGGCGCTGACCGGCCTTGAGGCGATCGCGAGCGGTCAGGCGAAGAAAATCGATCGCGCGCCGCCAACTGAAAATGATTTCAAGATGTTGGAGACGGCGCTGCTCGCCAAGGGGCTGGGCAAGCTTGAAATCGACGCGCTGCTCGACGGCAAGATGCCGGACCCGCCGCTCGAAGATGCGCGGATGTGCGCCGCCGGGCAAACCTATCTGGAGACACTGCATACGCTCCCCGAGGCGGCGCGGCTGCGCATCTACGGCTTGGCGATGGAGCTGATGGCCCGCTCCTGAGGCGCGTCCATGGCTTCGCAGACCAGCGGTCCTCGCCATTTGCCGTAGCGCCAGGGTGTTAAGGCGCTGCCCCCGGCGGGCGGAATGAGTGGCGGCGGATCAAAGCCGTCCGTGCCGCCCGGCCGGCAACGGCAAATTCGCGCGAGGCTCATCCAACCGCCCGCCCACAGGCCGTGGCGCGCGATCGCCTCATCCGCGAACTCCGAGCAAGTAGGTGCGTGCCGACACCAGCGTCCGGCGAAGGCGGAGAGAGAGACGCGGTAGACGAAGATCAGCGTGCGCGCGGCCAACCCCGGTAATTTCGAAATCACTCGTAGCTCTACCTCGACCGAGCTGGACGGTTCGGGCGAACCGTCCGACAAAATCCTACCTTTGAATCGAAGCAAATCAAAGAAGGGATATTCTCGGCGTGATCGCGGCAAAAAAAGAGCCCGGCCGGGCGGCCGGACTCGCATCAAAAGAGGGCCAAGGGGCGTCCAATAGACGCCCCCGCTCCTCGATCAGTATTTCGCGACGATCGGCGCCGGCCCGGCCCCGTTGAAGTGGTAGTTCACGCCGAGGCGGACGACATTGCCGTTGAAGGGCGCCGAGTAGCCCGCGGTCGAGAACTGGCTGCCGGTCTTGGCGCTGCTCGTATAGTACACCGGGCCGAAGTTCGCCGTATTGGCCGTGCCGAGGTCGTAATAGAGATATTCGGCCTTGACGCTCCACCTCGGGAGGAACATCCACTCGACGCCGGCGCCGGCCGTCCATCCCGTACGCAAGTCGGTGGCGCCGAGCCAGCTGCCGCCCTGGTAGAGGACCGGCGAGAGCAGCGGGCTGAAATAAGTCGCGTTGAGATCGGCTTCGCCATAGGCGAGACCGCCCGTCGCATAGAGCAGCATCGTCGGCGTCGCGAGATAACCCACCCGGCCGCGCACCGTGCCGAGACTATGCATGTTGCGCCCCGCCTGAAGATACGTGGCCGGAGACCCCTGCCACGAACCCACGCTGCTATTGCCGACGCCGACCCCTTGAAGATCCGCCTCGAGACCAGCGACCACCTTTTCCTGGACCTGGTAATTATAGCCAACCTGAGCGCCCGCGAGAATGCCCTCGCTGTTCAGGCCGAGGCTGGACGGCAGTCCGCCCTTGGTCCAAAGCGAGGCGAATCCGCCTTGGCCCTGGTAAGTAAAGTTGGTGTTGGTGTCGGCCGCCCAAGTATAGCCGCCGTTCACGCCGACGTAGAAGCCGCCCCAAAGCGAGGTCGGAGCGGTGGAGGCGACCGGCGGACCCTTGAATATTGGCGATCCGGCGTGCGCCGTCGGCGCGCCCGGCTCGCCGATTTTCCAACGCAGCGCCATGCCCGCCTGCCAGTTCTTGGCGATCTGCGGGCCGTCGAGATTTTGATAGACGGGAACGCCCGCCTCGACGCCAATCGAAAAGTCCGGGAATCCGAACAGCTTCCCGTCGATGTCGGCGCCGGCGTTCATCTCGATTCTCTTGCCGCCGTAAAAGTTCGGATTGGCGCTCGGCAGCTTGCCGATCAGCCACCAATCCGCCCCGACGATATGGTCCTGAATGTTGAAGTTGGCGCGAATCGTCGTCGTGAAGCCGGGGAACCAAGTATAACCGCCCCAGGCGTTCGCCTCCTGATAATTGCCCCACATATACCCTTCCGGATTGACGCCGAGAGGGAGACGGGCGCGATAGGAAAGACCCCAGGACCACGGCCCCTTCACGCCCCCATAGAGGATGCCGGGCAGCACGTCGAAGGTGCCGGTTCCCGGTTGCATGCCATAGAAGGCCTGGTTGATCGCGTAACTTCCGGTCGTTTGCAGCACGACCCCGCCGTTATTGTGATTGTTGCCGGTCGGAAACGACATTCCCAGATTGATCTTGATGCGATTCATCCCGTCGTCGTACGGGCGCCAAATGATCGCCGCCTGCGAATCCTGAATGTCGTCGACCCCCGGGTAGCTCGTCCCACGCTCTACGAGGCTCGAGAAGGGGTAGTTTGTGAAGCTCCCGGCGCCATTGAAAGTCACGAGGTCGGAGTGCCTCTCGACCACGCCCGTCGTGACGACGATCGACCAGTCCCTGGCGAAGCCATAGGCGAGGGTCACCGTCTGGTTTTCCTGGAAATTGTTTGTCGGAACGACGCGCAGCGTCGACGCTTGGGGAGCCCAGTACCATCCATAATTCGTCACGACTTGTTGCGACGTAACCCCGTGCGTGCCAACCATCATATGAGAAAAATTGGCGAACGTCGGGATGACCGAGAACGTCAAATGTCCGGGGTCCGGCATGTTGTCGCCGAATACGGAGAGCGGGGGAGGCGGCGGTTTCGCAGCATCCAAGGGCGCGGACACGAACGCCGGCGGAGGGGACGGGAAGGAGAGGTCTCCCGCGAAAGCCGGGCCGGCGATTATCGAAAGAACCAAGGATGAGGCAGCCGATCCCATCAGCGCTCTTTTCAGCAGCCTAATCGTCGGCCGCGTCACAGCATTGTTCATAAACCTACCTCCAGCCGAACGAATCAAGACGTCCATCGCCATATAAGCAGATGCTTATCGCTGTATAAGCAATGCGCATACCGCCCGGAAGAAGGAACCCGTCGGAAACAGCTTCCGCGAGAGAGAATCGTTCTTGCTGTGACAAAATTGCAACTAACGCACAAAGAGCGGGCGACCTGCTTATATGCCGTTCAATAAATCGTCTTCACCTCAAATAGGTCACGCTGTAGAGTGTTTTGTTGAGTTCCCGCTCGTTAAGCCAGATGCGCCCCGCGGAACATCTGCGCTCGATGTTTGGAAGCAGGCTCGTGCAAAATTCGCCGGTATTGTCTTGCACGAGATAATGGCAGACTCCGTCGATTTTCTTGCGGGCGAGCACCATGCTCGAATGATCGGCGAATTCGTCCGGGTCGTCCGGCGCCCGCGCCTCGAGAAGATAGAATGAATAACCAATCGTCGGATTGCGTCGATGGTCGAGGGCATAGTCGATCATCGCGAACATATGCGCCCTTTCCTGACGAGAAATGTCTTTCCCGGCGCGTTTGCGTTCCACCACTTCGCGCTGATCCACCGCGGCCCTGTAGGATATCGGCAGAAGCGGCGCCGGACTTTGAATCCGATGGCATCGCCCCTCGACATATCGCACCCACGAATCGTTAAACACATCGGCGATGGGATCGTTCAACTTCGGGACCGTCGCGCCGACGGAGCGCAGGCAAATCCCGGGATTGGGCGTCGCGCGGGCCTTGCGGCGCAGGATTTCGAGCAGCGCCGTATAGAGATAATAACCATCGTTCGACGGCAAATCCTGCTCGAGGCAGACCCCCTTGATGTTGAGCAGCAGCGCCGCGACATCCTCTTCTCCACCTTCGAGCTTGTCGAAATAGGGCCGCCGTAAAGTATTCTTTTCTTCTGAAACGTCGACGCGACTGCGCTGCGCGACGATTTCATCCATTAGCCCTGGTTTTTCTGCGACGAATTCGCGAACGCGCCTGTCGCTCGCCGTGTAAAGGCCTGAAGGGTCCGTGAAGTAGAAGGTGGTCGCCACATCGAGAGCCGAAACAGCTAAACCGATCCTTTGGGAGATCATGTCCGCCGCCGCATAAGCGTAGCATATCGCCGAATCGCCTTGCGAATTCGGCATGCGCCTAAACAGCGGCGCGGGGACCGTCGCGCATTCCAAATTGCGGAGGTAAGTGGGATTCGGCGGGAGAATATAAAGATCGGCCTGAGCGCGCGCCGGCGGGATCGCGAGCCCGGCGAACAAACACACAAACAGCAAAAGGCGCATCAAGGATTTTCCTATATCTCAGATTTATATGGATTATTCGTCACCGCTCAACCTTGAGCTTGCACCCATTCGCCCAGTTCGCGCAAGGCGCTCGTCCGAGTGGCGCGCCAAAGCGGGCACTTGACGAAACGCCTCGCGCGCACGTAAACGGTTCTGTCGGATCGCGCCCAAGCGCGCCGGGGCGGCTAGCTCAGCGGGAGAGCACTCCCTTCACACGGGAGGGGTCACAGGTTCAATCCCTGTGCCGCCCACCATTTAAAATTCGCGCCATGAAGTAAAGGCGAGTGGCGCGGCGGTTGCGCCTCACAAGCGGCCCACGCAAAAATAACCTCGGCGCGGACAATCAAAATGCGAGCGTGGTTGACGCTTTCTTAACATCTGGAGGCCGAACATTCGCCCAGATGCGGGACAAGACTTTGCCCCGTCTTCATTGAACGGGAGCTCGCGCCATGAAACACTCGCATCACCTTTCCGCTCTTGCTTCACTCGCCCTGCTCTTTGGCGCTCTTTGTTTCGGAGGCCCGGCTCGCGCGTTGGAAGCCAACGATCCGCATGGGCTTTGGCTGCGCCCGGAAGGCGGCGTGCGCTTCAGTTTTTACGATTGCGGCGACTCGTTGTGCGCGAAGGTGGTCGGCGCGCAAAGAGCCGAGGATCAGGCTGGCGTCGGAACGGTGATCTTGCGAGACGCCAAGAAGACCGGCGCTAACGAGTGGCGGGGAAAGCTCTACAACTCCGAGGACGGCAAGGTTTACGACGGCTACATCACCGTCAAGGCCAATGGCGAGTTGAGCGTGAAGGGCTGTATCCTGGGCGTGCTGTGTGGTGGCGAGACATGGAAGCGGATCGCGCCCTCGGCCGCCGCCGCCGTCTCGACCAAGCCGCGCTCCCAGGATGCGAATACGCAGGCTCGGGCTAGCCGGCCGGACCATGCGCTGGCGGCGACGGAACAATAATAATTAGCGCCGTGAACAGCGCTTTGCGTTCCTAAATAAGCCGCGCCGCGTTTATTCTCGAAGCGCCGAATCAATCGGCGATATTTTCCGGGAAAGACGCGGCGCGGAACGATTTAGGCATGGTCGGCTCGTTTCAATGGGAGTCCTATCGCGAGGCGTTGCTGTTTCTGGCGACCGCCAGCGTCGTCGTGCCTTTGTTTCACCGGTTGCACGTCAGCCCGGTGCTTGGATTTTTGCTGGCGGGCGCGTGCCTTGGCCCCTTCGGGCTCGGGCGCCTCGTTCAAAAACACGCATTTCTAGCGCCGCTGGCTATTGCCGACGTCGAGCAGGTCGCGCGGGTCGCCGAATTCGGTCTCGTCTTCTTATTGTTCATGATCGGCTTGGAGCTGTCGTGGGAGCGCCTCGTGCGCATGCGCCGGCTGGCGTTCGGGCTTGGTCTCGCCCAAGTGCTCGTCTGCGGCGCCGCCTTGGCGGTGGTTGGCCACTTTTGGTTTGGCCTCGATCTCGCGCCGGCGATCCTGATGGGCGCCGCCCTGGCCATGTCCTCGACCGCCATCGTGATCGCGGTGCTGGCGGAAACGCGTCACCTCAACAAAACGCCCGGACGCGCCGCCTTCGCGGTTTTGTTGACGCAGGATCTGATGGTGGCGCCATTGCTGTTTTTCGTCACCGTGCTGGCGGACGCCAAGGCCGGCCTGACGGGCGTCGCCATTTTCTGGACTTTCCTGCCGGCCCTGGTCGTGCTCGGCGCGCTGATCCTTGGCGGACGGCTGTTGCTGCGGCCGTTGTTTCGATTGGTGGCGGCGGCGCAATCCACCGAATTGTTCATGGCCGCCTGCCTTCTCGTGGTGGTCGGCTCGGGCGTCGCCAGCGCCGCGGCGGGATTTTCGATGGGCCTCGGCGCGTTCATCGCCGGCCTGCTGCTGGCCGAAACCGAATTTCGCCGCGAGATCGAGATCACCATCGAGCCCTTCAAGGGCTTGTTGCTCGGCGTGTTCTTCGTTTCGATCGGGGCGGGCCTCGATATTGGCGTGGTGCTGCGGGATCCGATTCCGATCATGCTGAACGCCTGTGGGCTCGTGGCGCTCAAGGCGCTGGTGATTTTCGCGCTGGCGCGAGCGTTTCGTCTGCCGGGCGCGGTCGGCAGCGAGATCGCCCTGCTGCTCGCGCCGGGCGGCGAATTCGCCTTTGTGTTGCTCACCTCGGCGATTGGCGCGGGCGTGTTGCCGGG
>PLZT01000085.1 GCA_003152255.1 Methylocystaceae bacterium
TCGGCGGAATTGGCGGCGAGCCCGGCCGTCTTCGAATAGTCCTTCCATGCCTGCGCGACGGTATTGATGTCCTTGGCGCCGACCTTGATCTTCGACAGCGACGAGACGAAACGATCCGTCGCGCCGGTGTTGGCCATGCCCTTGGCCATCTCTTGAACCGCGCGCTCGGCGTCCTTGAGCGCCTGACCGACCGTGCGAGCGGGTTTGCTCACATCGTCGATCATTTTCAAGGTGAGAGTCGATGTCAGGCTGGCCATTGCGACTTCTCGATTTCCATCGCCTCGATGACCTCGGCGATAAAGTCATCCCAATACATCGCGGACATTTCCGCCATGCTCCAGCCGATCACTCGTTTGACGTAGGCTCGATAGCTGCGCCATCCGGCTGGGCCGAACTGCTCGCCAGCGCGGCCCGGAACCGGCGGGGTAAAAAAGGCTCGGCGCCCTCGTCGAGCGCGAGTTTGTCGTCGTCGTCGAGCGCGTCCATCACGGCGTTCGGAATGGGAGCGCCGGCGGCGTCGCGGAAGATCGGGAGCCGAGCATCGCCCTTGTCTTTGATCGCGACGATGAAATCCGCGACTTCCTTCGCTGTCAATTTGACGAGATGCACCTCGGCGAACACGCGACCTTCATGCTCGACTGGCCAGTCGAGCGCCACCACCTTGAACCGCGGACGCCCATTGTCGACGAAGCGCGGGGGCGCCGGCGCGATGTCCGGCGCATTGGTTTCGTCAGTCATGGAACCCCCGTTAGCCGGCGACGCGGAGGATCGCGTTCATATCGTTTTGGTTGACGCCATCGACGCGCCAGATGCGACCGAAGAAATCCCAGAAGTATTTTTCCGCCTGATTGAAATAAATCTCCATATGGGTGACCTCCTTCAACTCGAAGTCTTGGCCGACGAGATCGCCGCGCTTGTATTCGTCGTTGCCGACCTTCACCATGCGCGCCTGGATGATCGCCTTGTATTCGACCGGAATATTGCCGTTTTTGTTCCGCACGCCGCCATAGATCGAATAGAAGTTCTGCGCCACCCCGTTGACGCCAAACTGACTCATCGATTGCGGATCGATGCCCTTGACCTTGAAGCTTAGATTGAAAGCTTTGTTTCCGAGGCCGCCAATCTCGATAGCCCCATAGGAGCCGCCTGGATGGAAGTCCTGCGTTAGCTCATCGAGGTCCGAGATTTTGATGTTATTGACGATGAGGCCCTTGTCGGCGTCGCCGCCGCCGGAGCCGACGAATATCGTCCCCGCTTCCCAGATGAATAATGACGACGCCATGGTGCGTTCCTTTGATTGAAGATTGAGAGACTGGCCCTAGCGTCAGCCGGCGAGCTGTTGCGCCTGGGTGGACAGCGTGGCGATTTCCTGAATGAGCGCCGTGCGGTCGAGTCCACTGTCGATCGTGACTTGCAGAATCGGCGCGGGCTCTTCGCCGTCGAAGAAGACGCGGAATTTGCCGGCGCGCAGATTGTCCGGCGTGTTGACCGAGCTGTCAAAGCCAACCGCCCAACCGATAAGACAGTCATTGGCCTTGAGATCGACCGAGATGGCCGCCATGTCGTTGAGAACGTCTTGCACGCCTTGCAGCGTGACGTTATCGACGCCGAGGCGGAGGCGGATGCTTTTCAGCAACGCGAGGTGAATAAAGTCACGACCGCGCGTCTTGTTGAACAGATTCCACAGCGGGTCCGTGCTGGCGTTCATGTAGGAGATCAGCGACCATCCGCTATCCGTGAGCGAAGCGTCAGCATGATTGCCGCGCGCCACGACGCCGACGCCGCTGGCGAGGAGTTCCTGCCCGTCCGTCGCGCCGTCGAGTAGCGAGAAGCTGTCGACGCGCACGGTGCCGAGAATGCCTTGGATCGGCTGATTGGCGAACGAATGGAACGGATAGCCGGCATTTGCGAAATCGACCCGCACGCCGATGCCGAGCGCTTGAGCGACGACATCCTGTGTCTCGGTCCCGGTCCCGGCCAGATTTTCGATGATGACCGGATCGTCGACCGGGATAAGGCGCTTGCTCGCCAGCGTCGTCTGCCAGTTGATCGCATCTGTTTTCGTGGTGCCGGGGCCGCCGACGATGGCATGGGCCATCAGCGCTTCGCAGACGGCGGGGAGCGCCGCGCAAAGCGGGTTGGCGAGCAATTCGCCCCCCGTTACTGCGACCGTGACATTGAACTCGTCGCCGATCTGGAAGTCTGGCGAACCGTCCGCGATGGTGAACCCGATCTGATCGGCATAGGCGCTGCCGACCGTCGCTTGCGGCAGCGGGTTGCCGAAAGGGTCAGCAACCGAGAATACGCCGCCATTGGTCGGCACGACCGCCGACACGGCGAGGTCGAACTCGTCGCCCTTGATGAAATCTGGCGTGCCGTCCGCGATGGTGAAGCCGATGCCGAGGCTGCTCGTGTAAGCCGCTCCGACCACCGCGAGACCGTCAACCGTGCCATCGGGGCGTAGAACCACGAAAGTGCCGCCATTGGTCGCGGTAAGCTGGCAGACAGCGCGCCACGTTCCGAGCGTCGTGCTGGCGTTCGATGTGAGCGAACCAAGCGTGCCCCCGCCGGTATTTCCGCCAGCCTTTGGCGCGGAAGCCGCCGATGTGCCGCCGCCGATGCAAATGAGTTCGTAAATGCCAGGCTGGACGCCGGTGAGATTTGGAGGACTCGCGAGAGTGAGCGCGCCGCCGCCGACATTGCCGCCGACACGCGCCGCCGCCTCGGTGACGGTCATCGTGCCGCCGACGAAGGTGTATTCGCCGGTGAAGCCGGGGAAGCCCAGCAAACGCGGCGTCACGCCGAGCAGCGATGGTGCGGTCAGCAGCGCATAAATGCCGGTCTTGGCGCCAGAGGTGCCGATGATGTTCGTCATCGTCTCGGCGGTATCTCCGCCGGTCGCCACGCGCACCACGACCGCGCGCGCCGAGACTTGCTGCGACATGAGCTGATTGTTGACGGCGAGCAGCGTCTTATAAAGCGGACCCGACCCGATGTTGGCGAGGACGGCCGGATCGCCAGTGTTGATGTCCACCGGCGTGTTGAGTGGAAACATCGTCGCGTTGGCGTCGTCGGACGGCAGCACAATGCCGAGCACCGAGAAGTCGCCATAGGTCGGCGGGTAAACATCGTTGTCGACGATGTTAAAGATTACGCCGAAAGACGGTTCTGTCATTGGGATAGCTCCAATAAAAAACCCCGCGAGAGCGGGGCTATTGTCTGCGGATGAGGTCGCCCTCGGATTAGAACGTCAGATTTGGCGTCACGACCTCGATATTGCCGACCGTCGTCGATTTGACGCGGACTTCGAGGATCGGCGGCCCGTTTACGCCGTTCGGTTCTCCAAACACGCGGATCGCGCGCACGAATGTCCCCGTGCTGGTCCCGTCGTCGACGGGGGCGGTCATGACGATGGAGTCAACGCTATCGATCTCGACAACCTGGTTGAGCGTGGTGACTTGTGATTGCGTCATGTTGGATCCGCCTGCTTACTAAACTTCGCTTCTAAGAGAAGATCGCTCTTCAAAAACTCAACCCCATTGGCATCAAAGTGATTCACTGCAATTTTATCCTTACGAGTCCCGATTAGGAGGATATTGTATCTTCCCTTCAGCTCGAAAGTGGCCTGGAGTAATGTCATCTCTTCGTTGACTACGCCGTAACCTCGTCCAAAAGAATCGACTGATGAGACCCACACCTGCGGATTCTCGTTCAAGTGCTTCCAGTAATCTGGCAAATCCAGCGACACGGTTTGGTTGTCCTTGTCGGCCTCCATAAGGAAGCGATATATATTGTCTCCCCGTGTGGGACTCTCAACGAAGCAGTGCCGAAGTTTATGTGTCGCCGTTTTCGTCGGATCTGGATGATCAATAAGGAACGAACCAGCCCCTTTCGAGAGCGTGCCACTGACATTAAGACCATTATCCATCTGGACATTAGAGTGAAAAGTAACGCCACCACTAAACGTCGTTCCACTGAGGGACGCGTAGCCCGATAGCGCGCTAGACGTGATGTAGCCACGACCTGTCACGTAAGATTGGGTCGCGTAGTTGGCCGCAACATATGTGTCATAGACGCTAAAATTTGCCTGCACATAAGCTGTGGTAGCTAGCTGAGTGGAGTTATTGGCGCTCGACGCTGTAGGTGCAGTCGGTATGCCTGTGAACGGCGGCGATGCGAGTGGTGCGTAGCCCGAGCCGCCGGAGGGGGCGCCGCCGTCTTGAATTGTGCCAGCCGTGTCCGCGAACGTCGCGAGATGGCCCACGATAAAGCTGCCTGTGACCGAGGCGACCTTGGCATCAGATGCCGACGCCGCTTTGGTCGCCGCCGTTCCGAGCCCACTCACGTCGGTCGATGCGATCACCACCGCGCCAGTGCGACCGGCGACGCTCAGAACCTCGGACGGCAGACCGTCGAATTTGTCCCACGTCGTGCCGTTGAAAACAGCCAGATCGGCCGGCGTCCATTGCGAGATGCCGTTAAGTGTTGTCGTTCCAGCGCTGGAGACCTTGTAGTAAAAACCCTTCGTTCCGACTCCCGAAGCCAGCGTCGGCGTGTTCGAGGCAGCGTTCCATGAGCCTTGAAAATTGAGCGCGCCGAGAATAGACGCCGGTAACTGCGTCGTCGGCACCTTGCCGGAACCGTCGAGGCCCGCGACGCCGCTGGCGAGGCCGATTGGCAATTGCGCCGCCGGGACTTGGCTGGCTGAATTCAGCCCGGCGTAGCCGCTCGCCGCGCCCTTGGCGCTGGTATCTTGGACGCCAATGACCGCGCCCGACCGCCCATTGACCGACCCGACGCCCGCTCCCACCGCGACGAGCGCGATAGCGGCCATATCCGCCGCGATTGTCACTGCCTTGGCGTCAACATCGGCTTGCGCCGCGAGAACATCAGCCTTCGCCGCCAGCACCGTTGCCGTGCTTCCGAGCGCCGCGAGCGCGCCACCTGGACAACCGATGGCAATTACGTCGGTATAGGTCCCGGAGACGCCCGCCTGGATCGTGACATCGAGGTTTAAGCCGCCTGTCGTCGAATTGTAGGAAAGGACTTGCGCGATCAGGTAGTCGGTCGCGTTCGCCTCGCGAACCAAGACGACCCACGGCGGCGGGACGAACAGGCCAGCTTGCGTGGCGGTGATCGTGACTTCCGTCACTCCGGTCGCGAAAATGGCGTTCGAACCTACCGCGATCGGCGCGGACAGGAATCCGAGCGTCTGAATTTCGATAATTTTGTTGAACGCAGGAAGCAGCGCGGTGTTGATGCGGTCGAGGCCGAGTTGGGTCAGATTGGCGATCGCCACCGCGAGTTCTGGCTGCATATTCTCCAGCGCGCTGAGCCGCCCATCGATGTCGAACAATCGCGGATTCATGTCATCGGCGGAAAACTGCGTTACGCCGTCCGTGATCCGGTATTGCTGTTGGCGGTTCATGCGCGCACGTAGCTTTCAACGGAGGCTATGATTTCCTTCAAGACGCGCCCGGTGACGACGATATGCGACCCGCGATTCAGCGTGGTCACGCCAACCGTCACACTCTTTTTGAGCGTGATCTTGTATTGCGCCGTGTCGTCAATGTTCTCGGGCGCTTGGGCTGGCCCGACGGGGGTGCGTGGATTCGCCATGCGTTCACCTATTCAAGAGATCGGCGATAGATCAGAACGCAAAATCCCAACGCTCCGTCGGGATCGGGAATCCGTAGCCGGTCGTCGTCGTGACGATTGTCTTGATGTCGTAAGCGGTGATCGCCGATGGCGTGAACACAAATTCGATTTTGACTTGCGTCGGATCGGTCGGATCGGGCGTCGTGGTGATCGTCCCAGCGGCTCCGCTGGTCACGCCGCCGGTTTCGAGGCGGACATCAAGCGTATGATGCGCGGCATCCCAGCCATTGACGTAATAGTCGATTTTGACGGAGCTCGTCGCGGAGCCAAGCGAGCGCCCGTCCGACCAATGAGTAAGGCTCGTGGCCGTCAAAGTGACTTCGTTTTCTGCCTGCGTGAGATCGATCCCCGGCATTAAATCGGACGTGCCGGTGAACACCGCGCGAAGCGGGACAAGCGACGGCGATCCGGCGAATGCGCCAGGGGTGTTGGAATTGAGCGGATACCAAATGCCGCCGTTTTGCACTTCCCACGAAAGGGATGTCCCCTGTGGAACTTGCGCGGCGGCGGTGACGCGCATTGCGCTGATGCCGCCGGACAGAGCCGGCGACGCCATCGCCACCTCATATCTATTCAAGGTGAACTGCGCCATCAGCACTTGCATGAACAGCGCCTGCGGCGCCGAGGAAAGCAGCCAAACCTGTGTCGTGTCGTAATAGAAGAAACACCCGCTCGGATAGCCGTATTCCGCGAGTTCAACCGATCCGACGATATAGAAGCTGTGGTTGCCGGGCGTGTGGACGATCAGCGCATAATGCGTGCCGCCCTGGAGATAAGCCGGCGTAATCGCGATCTGATTTCCGGCCGCGCCGGCGACGAGATTGGCGACCGGAACGACGGCCGACGCCATGACTTTGGTGTGATCTGGGCGCAGCGTCGAGTCGACCTCAACAACCTGGATCGTCAAATCGCCAGACCCGGCGACATCCCGCAGCCAAATATTGGCATGCGTCATCCAGCCGTTGGACTGATTGAGCCACGATTGCGCGAACGCGCTGCCCGTATGAGAGCCGGTCTCGATGATTGCATCCCAATAGGGATCGTCGTAATGGTCATGCCAGCAAACATTTGGGCGCTCCGCCGAAAGCTTGGCGACATTCAGCTTGGCCCAAAAGCTCGCCCAATTAGGCGTATATGGCTCGCCGCCTCCACGCTGACACTTATAATAATCCATATCCGGGCGCCGCGCGATTTCCGCGAGGCCGGGAGCCGACGATTGATTGGCGACGACGCTTTTGCCACACAAGTTCGTCAAAGCGACGCCATGCGCGTTGCCGGCAGGAGAGATTGGGCTCACGCAATAATCGCCATATCGGACGACGTGGCGCGACAGATGGCGTCGCACGAAGCTGCGGGAAACAACCGGGAATGACGAGATCAGAACATAAGCTCGGCTAGCCCAATTCGCATTTGGCGGCACGAGCGAATAGCGCACGACCGGCGTATAGGCGGGCAGCGTGATATTGCCGACCGTGATGACTTTAGGATCGATCGGATTGAGTAGCGTGATCGCCGTTTGAACAGCCGTTGCGGTGCCGGGGAAGCGCAATCCGTCTTCAACCTTCGCGGAATAGCCGGCGTGCGACGTGTTCGTGTCGCCGATATTTATGAACCGATCTACCGCCGACCAGAAAGGACCCGATGGCTTCGCGAGGATGTTCCAAATCTGGAGAAGCTGTGCGGCGATCGCCGCAACGGCCGCCGAGAGATCGGGCGGGATCGACGCCTTCACCTTCGCGAGGTCGCTCGAAAGCGTGTTGATCTGCTGCCCGACTTGCGCCTGCCAAATCGTGATTGCGCCGACTTCTTCCTGAACATCTGCGACAGATGATAGCTGCGTCGTCGGGTCCATCGTGATCGACACAATGCCCGCGTTGTTCATGAAAACATCGGCGATGGCGATAACCGAACTGCCAATAACACCCCGCGTCGGCGCACCACTTTCCGCGCCATAGACGACACTGAGTTGCGCCAGCCGCGAACTCTCGGTCGTCACCTCTTGCGGCGAGAATTGCTTGGTGTCCGCGTTGATCAGAATCGCGCGCGACTCGATGCTTTGTTCCTGGCTAACGCCCCACGCGATGACTGTGCCGATCTTATTGGTGGCGACGGGAAGATTGGCCTGAACGGAAATCACCGTCGCATTGGCGACCACGAACACCTGACCACCGGAATAATAGCGGCCGGGCGCGATCGTGATCTGGGTCGGTCCCGTCATGCTGACGGCGAGCCCGCTGTATTTTTGGCCCGGATCGATGCCGTCATAAACGATGTCATCAAACGACTGCTGAATATAGCTTTCCATGTTGGAAAAGTCAGACGACTTGACCGACTGGTTCGGGCGAAAGATGATCTGGTTTTCCAAGGCGGCGGTCCCTTCGGAAGGCTATGTTTGAACAACTTGGCCGGCGGTGATCGCGCCAGCGATGCTTGCCACGCCAGCGGTGACGATGGAATATGCGTTTGTGTCGATGAGCACGAGATCGCGGGCGCTTTTCGCCGCGCGAACGGCGTCGACGACATCCCAAAGCGGCGACATATCGGGATCGATGAGGTAGAACCCGTCGATGAAATCGGTGAGCGCGCACGCCGGGAGCTGCCCCACGACGGCGACCTTCACGATTGCGGTGTATGCGGGGAATTGGAACCAGCAATTGTCGAGGAAGCTATAGGAACCCGGAGCCATTGAAACAGGGCCAGGGCTGTTTGGATCATAGAGGTAAAGACCTTGATAAATATTGTATTCCGACCTGTCATCCGAGGTCGGGAACAGCGCGAAATCGCCGGTTGAAAGAACGTCAGGCGGCGCGTCGAGATACCAGTCCCAAGGCTTCGTCGGCGCGTCTTGCATGACCTGCGCCGGCTTGACGGTCACTAGATCGAGGCCCGGCGCCACGGTGACGGAAGTGAAAATTCCATTGTTCGCGCCGTAATCGGTTCCGTCCGTCTGAATCGAGATCGTGCGCGCGGCGATTGGATCGAATGAGCTTGGCGTGTATGACACAGCGCCGTCAACGATGTCTGGAGGCGTCGCTTCCATGAACCAGACGTCGGAAAGATCAGTGGGCAGAACGATAATGCGATAATCCGCGACGGTCCCGTCTGGTTGTGCCACCGTCGCCGCGAGATCGCTTAACGGCGTCTGGATTCCGTTCTGCCAGAGATAGGTCTGATTGCCGAGATATTGCGATACATCGATGTCGACGAGCGGCACGAAATAGCTGTCGTCGCTCGGGAAGCACGTCGAAAACCATTCGTCGTCTGGCAGAAATACCACCATCGGGGCGAAGCCGTCGCGCGAATAGCGATAGGTCCGCAACTGATCGAAGCCGGCTAGCCACGCCGCTGTTTCTTCCGGCGTCGGATCGGCTCCGGGGAAGCACATCAGTGGCGGCGCGTCGATCGAGAGGCATTGGCCGCCGGCGACACTGACATATTGCTCGATGCCGGCGCGCGTTCCTTTCTTGCGCTGCATTTCGAACGCGATGTCGGTGACATAACGCTTTTTGGAGACCGGCCAATTCGTGTTCCAAAGGTCGGTTGACCGCTCCCACGCCAGCAGCGGCAATAATGGCAGATCGACCCGCATCGGGTCTTTCGTGCGTAGCACGGCGTCCCAATCGAGTGGGTAGCGGCCGGCGTCGGTCAATTCCTGCGCGAGATCGAGTTTGGTCGGGTTGTTCGGCGGTAGCAGCGAGACCGGGAACGGAATCCCGATAAAAGACGCCGAATTTCCAGTCAGCGCAAACGAGCCCGTCGCGCCATTTAGGACGCGCGTCAGTTGCGCGACAAGATCGCTCCCGGTGACGGTGAATGCGCCGAACTCCGGCGTATGCGTATAAGTCGTCATCAGCCGTCAACAAACAGCGCGCCGCCATTTGGCGCGACCGTCTCGATGTCGCTGTTGAGCCCGTTTAGCACGAGCGATGCGCCGAGGTCATAGAATCCCAGCAGATTCTTGTTCGCCGCGCTGTCATCATAATAGACCACATAGCGATATGGCCCCATCGAGCCGATGCTCGACACCCAAGTCACCGCGCCGACGTTGAAAGTCACGACTCCGGCGGCGTTCGTAACGCTCGTCGACGGGACGATCGCGCCGCCTTGCACATATCCGTTGCCTGCGACCAGCTCATTCGGCTGGAGGTCAGTGTAATAATGAGAGTTTGGATCTGGCGCGACATTGGTGAGCATCGCCTTGATGCTGTCGCTCGAAAGGTTGAACGCGCCGCGCCACTTGTCATAGGCCGTGGAGTTGAACTTGCTGAAAGCGGCGTTCGGCATGGTCGCTCAGTCCTCAATCGTCGGGCGAATTGATCGTCACGACATTTAACGGCGCGCCGGTGAAGCTGCCGAATTGGAAGCGCTGCGTCGCGACGCTCGCGGCTGGCGATTGCACGACCACCGAGTCGACGCCCGCAACGGAAAGCGCCGCGATGATCGCTGAGAGCGGAACGCCAGCCGAGAGCCGCTGATATTTCGCTGCCATCGCGGTCAGAGCGGTCAGAGCGTTTGTCTGGATCAAGGTCGGATCGGGACCGGGAAGAATGTAGAGCGTCGCGATAACCGAATATGGCGTCGCTTGCGCCGCGCGGATGCTGATCGTGTCGGTCAGCAGCTTCACGTCATCCGCGAGCACTGCATTTTGCACCGCCGTGATGATGTCGGGCGTCGGAACGCCGCCATTATTGTTCGACATGATCGTCAATTCGACCATCACGTCGGGCGTGCCGCGATTGAGCACGGCGCATCCGCAATCGGCGACCAGCGGCGAGGCGCCCATCGCGTAATAGATGTAGCCGCCGGCGGTCCCTGTCGCCGAGTAGGCTTCAGGCGCGAGTTGGATGCGCGCGCGGTAGCGCGAGTCCAGCTCCATGACCGCCGGCGTTGTGATGTTGCCGTTTGGGTCGAGCACGGCCGGCGTCACAACCGCGCGCGCCGTTTGTTGATTTATGCCAAGCTGATCGAGAAACGGCCCTTGCGCGAAGGCGAGCAGAACAGAGAGTTGCGCGTCGCGGATCGTCTGATTCCCAAGCAACTCGCGGTAGGCGCCGCTCTCTTGCAGATAGATCGCCGGGTCGGTCTCAAGCGCCGTGACGTCATAGGCCCAGCCGGCAGCGGTGAGCCTTGCCACAATGTCGGCGACGCGCGCGGCGCGGATGCCTTCGAACGTCAGCGGCGTGAACAGCGTCGACGGGTCTAGAGTCGACAAATCTAATGATGAGGCCGTAAAACGCGCCACGATCAGCCGCCAATCTTGATTGTGCGCGGGATCGGAGACGGCGTGAAATCACCCTTGAGTGCGTTCGGCATATACACCCCGACGATGCTGAATTCGATCTTTCCGACGCGCAGCGTGTCGGGACTGTTTTGCGGCTGCGGATAGACGATCTGCGTCACGCGAAAGCGCGGCTCCCATAACTCGATGGCCAAAATGATCGCCGTAAAGAAGCGGGACATCGTGACGGGGACGAGGTTTTTCCCGAGAAGCCCCGGAACGGCCGAACCGAACAGCCGGCGCATGACGCGCGAGCCGATGTGCGTCGAGAAGATCAGATGGATCGATTGGACGACATGCGGCCAGTCTGAAAGTGATTTCCCGCTTTCCCTGTCTATTCCGGTCGAGTTCGCCATGCCGACCGCCTTAGACTACGCGAGTCATGAGGATTGAGCCGTTTCTATAGAGGCCACCGACCGCGACGGCCCCGGCAGCCGCCGCAGCATCGTTGGCGTAGCTGACGAGGGCACCAAACCCGGCCAGTCTGGCCAGCGGCAACACGCCGCTCGTGATATTGGCCGCGTTCGTCGCGTCGGTCGTTGCCGAAGGCGCGAGGCCGGTAACGTCAGCCGCGACGAGCGCCCGGAACGTCGCGGCTCCGTTCGATCCATTCGGCGCGGCGCAAACAAAATTCATGGTCTGCGACGCGAAACTTGGATTCGGGAGCGTCCCTGCTAGGACGCCGCCAAGGGTCCCCACATTCTCCGCCGCCGCGCCATCTTGCATCGCGCCGGCCGCGATTCCCGTGCTCGCACCTCCGCCAGTCGTCGCGTTGACTGCGCCATCAAACAAGGCGTCGCCAGTCGTCCTAAATCCCATCGTCGCGTGCGTGAGGCCGCCATCCGCGTCCTTCGCGACCTCAAGCGCTCCGCTCGAAAGGCCGCCGGCAAGGCTTAAAAGTTGCGATACGCCCAGCGTGCCCTGAACGTTTGTATTGCCATCATGCCCAATCTGCGTAGCGGTGTCTGTAATGCTTGTTCCAGCCGAACGGCTTATAGCCTGCCCAGCAGTATGGCTTATATTCTGTATTGCGTTGTGAACTATACTCTTTAGAGTCGTATGCGTTATGCCGGTCGCCGGATCGACGGAAATCGTATGATCTCCGCCCATAACGGAGTGCAAAATACCTTTTACAAAATCATATACTGTTTTATGCGTGCTAGATGTGTCTGTCCCTGGCCCCGGCGTGCTTTGTTGCGTTTGCTCAAAGTTGACGCCGAATTGGAATCCCTTGGTTGGGTGGAGGGATACTTTATGCTTATCGTTGTTTACGCTATGCGTAATGCCGTTGCCGCCAGCCGTATCAATATCATGATAGTGGACCGTATCGCTGGCCTTTTGCTGCTGCGGACTGGTTTCTTGTTGCAGCGAGTCCGTTCCGTCGCGGCTGTCGCCAACCCGGTGATGAGCATTCCCCGATGTCACATGCCAGCTTGATTTGACGACCTGCTGTTGAACGTCGCCAGCCTTTTGCCACCAAACCGAGCGCTTCGCCGGATTATTAGGGTCCGTGCGCTGATCGACGTCCTTGTCCGGATCATTCGACGGCGACGGGATTTGTGTCGACCAAGTGAGCGGCAAGAAATACGCCTGCTCGAAATCGCCGTTCGGCGAGTGCAGCATTCCTTGTTGGCCGACAGACGGGACGGAGTGATGTTTCCGATTGCCGGCAATCTGCGAATAGGGTTGCCATGGGCTTTTGACGGGCTGCCCGTTCTCGTCGACGCCGACCTGAAGGCGGATGGCATGCTTCTTTGCATCAACGTCCGTAACCGGGCCCGGCCGATGGTTGCGCTCGTGGTAGCCTTCCATTGCCGCTAGGCGATCATGAATCTTGGTGATCGCCGATGTCATCTCGGCAATCGCGTCAATAAACTCTTGCATCAGGGTGCCGTCAGCGTCGTCGAGGCGTCCGGATCTGGGCTGCTGATATCTGTGTCGTCGAGCGTGCCCTGCGACATGACAGGAGCCGTCCCGGAGCCCGTCGAGGCTATCGGCCCCATTCCGATCTGCGAGAATTCGAACAGCGACAGCCCTAGGAAGATGCGATCACGCTCGGCTTGCGATAGCGCGCCGGGCGCTTCGAGTTCTGTTGTCAGCCAAGCGGCAAGAGATGCGAGGCCATCTGTTTGCGTATCAGCTCCGATCAGCGCGATGAGATCAGCCCATACGCCGGCAGGGACCGCGCCGGGTATCGGCTCTTGGACGATATCGCACTTGAACTGAATTTCGCGCGCCGCCGCGCGGACATGGTTCATCGTCTCAATATCATATGACGAGCAGATAATCTCCGGCGTCGTTAGGACAAACTCGCCCCACAACGCGGCCCAAGGCTCAGTCCCCGTCGCGAACGCGCGGGAAATGATGAAGTAAAGCATATCTAGCGTCGCCTCGGCTCCGCGACCGCGCGTATCGAGCGCCAAGCCGGCGAGTGTCGTCGTCTCCGGCAGGAAAAGCTGGATTCGGAGGTCAAGGCTCGGATCGCCGCCGAATATTTCCCGACCTTCGTGCGTCGTCTTGAGGCCGCCGGTGTAGACCGTGGCAATAGGCGTCGAAGGGTTGTTTTCTAGCTGCGCGAAGGGATCGACCGGAGAATCTATAACCACGAAGTTTGACGGCAGCGCCGCTTGGAGCGCGCGCACAGTCGCGACGCGGATTGCGAATGCGGCGAGGCTCATCGGATCACGCCAATTTTACGAGCAAAAGCGTCGTCCGGTCGAAGCCGAACGGCATGACGGCGGAAACCCGCAACGATGGCGTCCCGTCTTCGTCGAGCAGCGTCACGAGATCGCCGGCGACGATTTGATAGGGGACAGCCGACGTCGTGAATCTCGCGGTATGTGTCGCCCCGCGCATCTCCGGGTTGTGGCCGGAATTCGCATTGGTGCCCGATGTCCGAATGAGTAACGGCGTTCCCGCGACATAAGCGTCAATCTCGATAACGGCGCGAGACGAGTCCGCGCCGCCAGAAACATAGCCGCCCGCCTTTTGCGGCACGATGCGGATTGTCTCGGCTGATTGCCGATCGACCGCATCGTGCAGCCGTTGAAGGCGGCAAGGTTGCATCCGGTTAGATCGTGCCGGACGCCAGCGCCTGCGGCATGGTGCAGACGTGCAGCGGGTAGCTGTAGACCTCGACGGACGCAAAGGAATCACGAACAGTATCGACGACCATCCATGAATATCGTCCCTGGCCCGGCGTATTGACAAATTCGAAGCGCTCCGCCGGCGCGTAGGCAACTTGGAAAATTCCCGCGCCAGCCGGGAAAAACTTCACCTTGTTCGTCGGAACGGCGACAGTGGAATTGTCGTCCGTGCCACGGTAGTTGTGCCAAAGGATTCCACCGAAATCGTAGGTTTTCCAGGTGCGGCCAACAATACTGCGGAGTTGCGGGGCCTCAACGTTGAATTTGTAGGTGTCTCGCACCTCTTTTGACGTTGTGAAGGCGTCCCAAAAGGCGTCGCCACAGAGCGCATGGACCTCGACACCTGTCCCGCCGAGTCCCTTCAAGGATCGGATCATGGCGCGGATGATCGTATTGGATTGGGCGATGATAGCTCCCTCGGTCGCGGAAGAGCTAAAATTAAATACAATCTCGGCTCCAGGCGTCTGGCTGAACTCATCCCACCAATCGTATAGGACGCTCCCGTCAGCATCGACGACAATGCCCTGAACGGCGCCGAGGCGCATGTTCTCTTCGGTGAGTTCGAAGTTCTTATTGATTTTCATTTGGCGGCGAGTGATCTCGATCGACAGGTCTTTGACCGCCGCCTCTTGCCCGAATTCTCGAATCCCCTGCAATTCGTGCGCCCAAACCGTCGACGCCTCGAAAAGGCGAAATGTTTTGAAGCCGCGAACTTTTCGCTTGTCGCCGCCCTCGGTTGTGGGCGGTGCGCCACGCGGAGAGGTTTGGATAATTCTCTGCCCGAGGTCTCGCTCCTCAAGCCACACGCCTTCCGTGCGGATGGACTTTTTTTCAAAAAGACCCGGGATGGTTCCGAGGAAGCTTGGTGTGAATTCCTGCCGATCGATGGCATCAGTCAGAGAGCGAAACGAAAAGGCGTCGCCCAGGAAGACGTCTAGGATGGACATTGATGTTTTCCTTCATGTTCCTTGGCGGCGACGCCTGGCGGAACGAAAAAGGGCCGCCCGAATGGACAGCCCTTTGTGGTGGTTGAAACGAAAACGACGCCCGTGAAGGCTCCGCGCTTTAGATGGTCAGTAGATCAGCGGAACTTGACGAGAGACGTGTTGAACGTAGCGATAGCCGCCGCGATCTGTGCCGCCGTCGGCGAACCGCCGAACGTGATGTCGCTCAAACGCACCGTCGCGGCCGCATTGATAATAGCTATCTCCGCCGTCGTGCTCGCGCCCGTCGTTGCGCCATAGCCGGCGATGGCCGCTGGCGTATCTCCCGGCGTCCAGGCGACATATTCCTGATTGACGACAGTCACGTCGAACTCATCGCCGACAATGAAATCGGGAGCGCCATCGGCAATCGTGAAGCCAAGCTGCGTCGAGAAGGCCGAGCCCACCGTCGCATTGGCGACGAAAACGCCCTTCGGGTCCGTGACCGAGAAAACGCCGCCGTTGCTGGGGACGACATTGGTCACGGTCATATCGAATTCGTCGCCGACGATGAAGTCCGTGCTGCCGTCCGCGATGGTGAAGTTCGGGCCATGCGCCGAATTATAAGCGACGGCGACAGTTGCGATGCCGTCGACCGTGCCGTCCGGCTTGAACACCACAAAAGTGCCGGCATTCGTGGCGGCGACTTCGCAGACGACGCGCCAGGCGCCCGACACGGCATCGGAGTCGACGGTAAGCGAGCCGACCGTTCCATTGCCGGTATTGCCGCCGCTTTTCGCCGCCGAAGCGATCGATAGAGCGCCGCCGATGCAGACGACACGATAGATGCCTTGCTGCGACCCCGCGAGATAGGCGGGAGACGCCGGCGTCATGAGGCCCGCGCCGGTATTGCCGCCGGTCTTCGCGGCGTGCGAGACAGTCGTTGGCGTGGTCTTCAAAACCTGGCCGACGACAATCGTCTGACTGTTCCCGATCACAGCCATATCGCGGGAAAGATAGCCGACGCCATCCGTATCATCGGAAATTAAGAAGGTGAACGGATGGAGAGCTTCGTTGAGTGTGATGCCTTGGGGAGTTCCCATGATTAACCTCGGTTGCGCCGGAGCGATTGATTAACGACGGCCCGAGTTGCGGGCTTCCTCTTTGTTGACGACATCGACCGCGTTTTTCCAAAGCGAGGCGTTCGTCGTATTGCTCTTCTCACCTGTTTCGACGGGGAACTCGCCGAGAACCGTTGCGGCAGCGCGGGCGGCGACCGACGTGGTTTTCGGGACGCCAGCAAGCGCGCCGACAGCCGCGTCGAGGCTCATGTCAGTATTGAGCGCGAAGTGCTGTGCGGTCGTCTCGCGGCCCTTGGCGTCGGCATGGCCGAGGATGGCGACAATGCGCCCGCGCTCGGCTTTCGCGCCAGTCGCGAGCCCTTCCGCCAGTCCGGCCTTGTGGCCTTCGGCGACGCCAGCGGCCTTTCCTTCTTTAAACCCGGTCTCGCGGCCAACATTGTTGCCTTCGGTCACTCCGGCGTGTTGCCCTTCGGTGCGCGCGCGGTCCAAGTCAGTTTGATCAAACATCTTCATGCTCCGATTGCTCGCGCGGCCTTTCGCCGACGAGGACAGGTTCCCGACAAGATCGGCAAACGATCCAATGTCGTCGACGAGGCCGGCCCCTTGCGCGGCACGGCCGATATAGGTCCGCGCCTCGGTGGCGCGAGCCGCCTTCGCGGAAAGGCGTCTTCCACGCCCCGCCGCGACGGTATTCAAAAACTGGTCATAGAACGCATCGACCTCGGCCTGGAGGTCGGTACGGACTTCCTTCGACAACGGCTCGTATGGATTCCCATCGACCTTATGCGCGCCGGCATGGATGAATGTCGGCGTCACGCCAGCCCGGTCGATCGCGCGGGAATAGTCCGCGTGCATGAGGACGACGCCGATTGATCCCGCAAGGCCAGATTCGGTCGAGGTGATCGACTTCGCCCCGGAGGCCAACGCATAGGCCGCGCTCGCCGCCATCCCGTTGACGACCGCGTGAACCGGCTTCTCACCATTGACCTTGCGAATAAGCGCCGAAGTCTCCATCGCGCCGACCGCCTCGCCGCCGGGGGACTCGATGTCGAGCACGATGGATTTGACTTTCGGATCACGAGCCGCGCTTTCGATTTGATGCGCGATGCCCTCATAGCTCGTCATTCCAGACGATGCGCCGATGAATGCGCCCCGGTTCACAAGCGATCCGGTGATGGTGATGACAGCGACACCCTCCGGCGTGCGGCGGTAAGGCAACCGCGCTGGGCGCCCGTTAGCGTCAGTCTCCGTCGCATCGCCGACAAAGCGTGATGCGTCGGGGCGCCGCGCCATCGCTTGCGCGACCGCCTCCGCGACTTCCGGGTCATGTGCATTGACCATCGGCGCAATCGCGTCGACGCCAATGCGGCCAGCGAGCACTTCCGTCAGGATCGCCAGCTTGTCCGGCAAGATCAGCAGCGGCCGGTTTATGACGCGATCAGCGATGTGGACGAGTAAATTCGACATCAAAACCGCCGATCATAATCGCGCCCCGGCCCGCGATACCGATAGCCTGCCCCTATGGCGAAACGGCGGTTTGGATCTGGCAGTCCTTGACACTTGGCGCATTCGCTTTGCGCCGAGCGCAGTTCCGATTGCAGCCGGTCGATGTCGACGCTCTGGAACCGCACGAGGTCTTCCGCGTCATATGTGCGCGTGCGGATTTCCGTCTCGCGGTTGCCGGAGAGCAGCGCGTAATATGCGATCTGGAGCGCTGCCGCGCGCGCGCAAGCATTGGTCCAATCAACGGGCGCGTCGGCCATCGTCAGTCCTTCGCCGTTGCATTGTCGGTTTTCGAGCCCTGTTTCATCGCGGGCGGCGCTATCACGGATGGATCGGGGAGTTTCAATTCCTTGCGCTTGTCGCGCTCACGGGCGAGTTGTTCCTGAACGTCCTCCCAATCGCTCCCGAGGTCGGCGCAGATACTCTCTTGCGTGACCACTCCGAGCCCGTAATAGGCTTCGGCGGCGCCGGCGGCTTTCACTTCGTCTGGAACGGGCTTCGGCGGTCCGCGCCAGTGAGCCGAGCATGCGGCGGCCCTATTGGCGATAAACCCTTCTACGCCGCCGGGGAACGGCGTGAGCCCCGCCTCGATATCTTCCTCCAGCCAGCATTCGAACGCCGCCTGATAGAACGGCGCGGCGATATGCGAACGGCGCCAAAGTTGAATTGGCCAGTTCGTCGTCGTCGACATCTTGATCGACGAATAGGTCGCGCCGGTGTAATCGCCGGTCACGTCCTCGAATGTGAACCCGGCGCACGCCGCGATCTCGCGCAAAAGCCATCGCGAGAAGGGCTCGTAGTTGCTGTTTGGCGTCTCGCTGCGAAGGAATTTCAACTCCTCGTCGGGGAAGAGATGCGCGATGCGGCCCATGCCGCCGAGGTCGATGTTTGTCTTTTCGTGGAACGCGGCTTTCGCCTCCAATAGAGAGTCCAGCCCGCCGCCGAGCCCTTGCTCATCCGACGTGTCTAGTGCGTTCAAAATCTCCGCGCTCGGGGCCGACGATGTGATGGTCGCCGCGAATAGGGCCTGAAGGTTCGCGCTCGTCGCCGTGGCGTTGGCGAGATCGTCGAATTGCCGCAGCACTTGCAAGACGGACGCAAACGGAGACATCCCGCGCATCTGTCCGACATCGCCGTCGAAGCAATGCACGATGACCGGACGATTGCCGGCGTCGCGCGCCGCAACCTCCAAAACCTGCCCGGTTTCCAGAATAGGCTGCGTCAGGCGTAACCGATAGCTGCGCGGCATCCCATTCTTATCGATCCGCACGCCTTGGAACAGATCGACACCGTTCGATTCCTGCGTCAGGCGCGGCGACGGAATGAGCATCAGCTTGGTCTTCGACTTCGACTCTGGCCGCGTGACCCATTTCGCCCAAGCAATATATTCGCCGGTCGCGAACCACGACCGCAACGCCGCCTTGGCGAGCTGATGAATGTCGCTCTTGCCGGAGGCATCGCATTCGAGCTTGGTCGACGCCCAAAGTTCCCAGCGCCGTTCGACATCGCGCGCCCAATCCGCCGACGCCTTTTGCGTCCAGCCGATTGCGGTATAATCCGGTTTCGCCGCCAACCGAAGGCCCGTCCCGATGACCGAGGCGCAGCCCTTATTGACGACGCCGGCAACCCACCCGGAATTGTGGATCGTGTCGATCGTGCGGGCGGCGGCCCGCCAGTAAGCGGCGCGGACATCCTCGCGCGGATCGCGCAAAATCGGCTGCCACGACCGAAAGACCGAGGCCATCTCGCCGCGCATATATTGCGCCCCGGAGCGGCCCCGGCCGGGCGCTGGGGGCTTCTGGCCGGCGAATGCGCCGAATAGACCGCGCATTGCAGAGCCAAAACCCATGCGTCGCACCCCGGTTATCGATTCAATCTTGCGGCCAGTTCGGCGAAGCGGTTGCGCGACGGCGCGGTGGTCTGCTTCGCGGCGCGCGCGGCGTGGATCGCCGCAAGTCCGCCGAGCAGCTCATCACGTTCCGGCTCTGGCGCCTGGATGTAGACAGGTTGCGCTTCCACGATTGGCGCGGGTTTTGGAACAGGTATCGCTCGCGGCACATGCTCGCGCGCCGCCGCCGCGAACACCCGCGCCTTGGTCTCCGCCTGAGCCGCTTTCATGGAGTCGATTCCGAGCCGCCATGCCGCCGCCGCAGCCATCGCTTCGCAATCTAGGAAATGATTCTCACGATAGCGCGGAACCCATATCCAACGCCCGGACGGCCCTTTGACGCGCGCCTCGGCGACAATCTGCTGGCAATAGTCGTCATCAGCCGCCGCATTCAGATGCAGCGCGCCGGGCGCGTCGCGGTCGAATGACAGCCGCTCGTGGACAACTGCCTTCCAGTGGTCGGCATCGAGCCGGAGCAGCTCCAGGCCAAATTTCTTTGTCTTGCCGTCCGCCGGTTGAACCTCAATCGCCGAAGCGATAAGCGGGCGCGCCATCGGCCCTGACGAGCCCTTGGTCGCGAAGACGAACCGCCGATGCTTGCGCGCGAACTCGTAAACGCGGTGAATCGGCAGGCTTTCTTTCTTGCCGGGGCGGAATCCGGAATCGACAAAGGCCAACTTGATAAGCCGGCCATCGATCGGCGACGTCAGCTTTTCCGAGAGCTTGTCCCAGATCTCTTGATTCTTGGTCGGCCCCCACAAATACCCGTGTTCGATCAGCCATGACGTGCCGTGCGCGCCGAATCCTCGGATGACGTAGGGCAGGCGGTTGCCTTGCACGTCGACGGCGGCGACCATGTAAACGACGCCTTCGGGGATACGCTTGGAATAAGTCTCGCGCCGCTTGGCGACATCCTGCCATTCCGGCACTTCGCCGCCGCCGGCGAGATAAAGCTCGCCGAACCCGGCATTGACCGCCGTTTGAATCTTATCCTGCTCGCCGGACGCCAACGCCACGAGGTAGCGCTCAGCCCGCTCGCCAATGGTCTTGAACGGCGAACAAAACCCGGAAATCCAAAATGAGAGCGTCGAGGTTTCCATCGGCGCGCCGGTGATCTTGCCGCCTTTGTCTATGACCTCACCCGGAGCCACGAAAGACCCGCGCGCGTTGCAGACCGCTTTGCTGTCTTCCCTGATCTCGGCGGCGCAGTTCGGGCATTCAATCCACGAGCCAACCAATGCCGTGGCCGGCGTCGAGCCAGTCGGGTAGCGCAGAAGCTTCGATCTCGGGACGAAATATTCTCCGCACTCGGGACATGGCCAGCAGAAATGATGCCGAGTGCCCTGTTGCCAAAGCCGCCAGATCGGCGAGGAGACATCCTCCGCATCCCCGGCGCCCCAAAATTCCAGCCCGCTCGCCTCGTCCTTCACGATCTCGACCATCCCCATTGTCGGGGTTGAGGTGATGCCGCATTGGAAATCGGCATAGGTATCGCCGCGCGCCTCGACCAGAACGAGCGGATCACCTTGACCACGCACGTTGCGCATCATCTCGTCGTATTCGTCGACAAGCGCGATGGCCGCCGCATCGGATTTCAGGGCGCCGGATGATCCGGCATGGGCGAGCCGAAGCCTGACGCCGGCGACGCGCTTCAGCGTCTTTTTCTGCTCCTTGCTTTCCAGGCCACCCATGACCTTAGCGCCAAGAGATTTCGACTGGCGGAACATCTCTTCGATGCGCGGTTCGAGCTGGTCGGTCAGAAATTCCTTGGTCGGGCCAACATAGAGGATTGGGACAGGGCGGTTGTCGAGCCGCTCGCCGATGATATCGAGGATAGTCGCGGTCTTCCCGCTCTGCGCCGCCGTTACGCCGACCACGCGCCGGTATCGGCTGTCGCTAAAGGAGCGGGAGAATGCCGTCATATACGGCGTCAGGCTTGGATCGCGCGGCCCCGGCCAGCCTGTCTCTGGGCCGTAAATGATATTCTCGGCGGCCCACTCGTCAGGATTCTGTTTCTTCGTCCTCCAAAAGGATATCGCCATCCGCTTGTAGAGCCGCCATTGATTCTTCAAACTTGCGGCGGGCGCGATCAGAGGCGTCATTTATCAGAGACTCAATCTTTTCCCGGACATCCTTGTCCCTAGATGTAGCGGCGGCGACGCCTGAAAATTCCGATCTGAGGCAACCAAAGGCGTTGGCGACAATTGCGTCCACCTTATCGGCCTCGATTAGGCGGCCCTCTTCCTTCGCTATGCGAAGCTCTATTTCCTTGGCCCGGGCCTGTTGGACCCGGCTCTGCGCCGATGTCTTGCTGGTGCGGCGCTCTTCGTCCTTCAGCCATTTGATGTAGCCCTGGACGGCGGCGGCGAGCGGGACCGACGCGCGCTCAATCCCCGTGATGTAGCCCTTACGCCCGAGGTCGCGAACCCATTGCTCCGTTAGCATCAGCAGCGCGGCAGCTTGCTTGATGGTGATTATGTCGGCCACCGGGTCAGTCATGGAGCCCGTCAAGTTAGACTAACTGATGCGCGCGTGTTAGACTAACACTCATGGCTCTTATCAAATACGTCAACGTCGCAGATGAGATCGAAGCGCGCGCCCGCGTGAAGCGAGAACGTGATCGACAAACGGCATTCAACCGGACCGAATATCAGCGCGAATACATGCGCGATAGGCGGTCATCCGTCTGTTATGTCTACGTAATCGGCGTAAAAGACGGACCGATGAAGATCGGCGTAAGCACCGATCTGGCTCAACGCATGGACACGCTAGGGGCGCAAAGCCCATATCCGCTGACGATCTTCGCCGTCTGGCAGGCCGCTAGCCGGAAACAGGCGGAGGATATTGAATACGCGGCGCATTCGAGTCTCTCAGGCTTCCATTCGCATTACGAATGGTTTGCCTGTCCGCTTGATGCCGCCATGGATGCAGTGAAAGCTGGCGGCGCGTCGATCGTTGTGGACCTAACCACAATCAGCCTGAACCCCGAGAAGCGGAAACCTTGGCTGCGCAGAAAGTGACATCGCATTGGCGTGCTCGGCGCTGGTTGCCAAGTTACCGCCGTTCTTTATGCCGCAGCGGTAGCCGTTGGGCGGCGTTTTCCTATAGACCAGGCCTGAAAAGCAAATCGTTGATTGAGATTTTCAATATATCCGCGCACCCCGGGCCTCCCCGCCGCATGT
>PLZT01000443.1 GCA_003152255.1 Methylocystaceae bacterium
GGAACGCTAAACGAGGGCAAGGTCACTCCACCGACTGCCGCCGCCGTAGCCCTTGGGGAGCCACGATCCTTGTCCTGCCGGCGAGATAGTCCGCGAGCAGTGGACGTGCCCGTGGACCCACAGCGACGGCGCGCCGGCCACGATCAGGCCGCCGAGGTCCGAGACATACGCCTGCGTCAGGGGATCGCCATTGAACGCCGGGTCCGCGCTCTTGCGGATCGGGCGAGTTGGCGACGCTCATCGTCGAAGCTCTGAAAAACGGCGTCCATCGTTTCGCCAGGGCGAACCTCGTCCATCAAAGTAATCTGTTCCATGACGGCTTCTTTCCCTTCAAATGTCTTCATTCATTCGACTGACCAGCACTTCCATAATGAGCGTTCCCAGAATCCGTGAACACCCAATTTCAGGACGTGGCGGCACCGCGTCGCTCTCACATGGCGCTGACGCTTGTGGTGGCCGAGCGGCCGCAGCGGGGGCAGTCGGTCACGCGAGCATTGCAGCACCCCGGGCGAATGACATCCACTACGGTTTAGCATATAATATTTAGATCGATTCAAACCCAGGAGACGGGCCCCGAAAAAAGAAAAGCCCGGCGCATTGGCCGGACCTCTCAGATCGCTTGCTATGAAGGACGCCAATCCCTCACCGCCCCAAAAACCTCATGGCGGCAATAGTAGCGATCACCCCACAAAAAGCAAGAGGTTTGGGCGATTCGTGCCACGGATAATCTTTGCCTGTTTTCCGGTTTACCGGAGAACGAGAACGATGACGCATGCCCAAATTTCTCCGACCGGGCGGCGCCCGGATTTTGCGGCGAGCTACCACGCTCGAAAGGAATTCCACGCCCCTCTTTTTGCGATCACAAACAAGCATCTTCTCAAGGTCGCCGCGGACGCGGCCAAGGCTCTTGAGCTAAAGCCGAAAGAGCGACAGGTCTTAACGGAGCTTGCGCTATCTTTTGGCGGCCAGCAGCTCGCCGCCGGCCTCCTGTGCTGGCCGTCGAACGCGCATCTTTCCGATCGCACAAATATTCCGGAACGCACCCTTGGTCGCGTTCTTTCAGGGCTTTGCAGACAAGGGCTGATCGTTGCGCGCGAAAGCGCGAATGGCAAAAGGTTTCCGATCAAGAACATCAAAGGCGAAATCGTCGACGCACGCGGCTTCGACCTGCCCCCCCTTTACGCCCGCGCCCAGGTGTTCGCGGACCGATGCAAAGAGATCGAGGTCGAAGCCAAACTTCGTCGCCAACTGCGCGGCGACCTGACCGCCGCTCGCAACACCGTCCGCGATCTATGCGCCGCCGACACCGCAGGGCTCTTGACCACAATAGCCGCGCGCCTCGATGCCCTTCCTTATCCCCTGCCCCGTTGCGCAACCTCTCGGGAAATCGCAGCGGCGGCCGAGATCTTCGTCACCCTGGCCGACGACGCCCGCGACATTCTTTATGCCGCGTCTGAATCGTCTGAAATGACGGGCTGTGCCTGCCAAATTGACCTGCACTCAAAGCAAGACACAAAATACTCTATCGAAGATTGCAACCAAAATCAGAGCGCCGCTGCCGCGACGCCACATTCTTCCCAAAAAGGCGCCTACGGCGCGATTGAAGCTTTTCGAGAAAAGAACGGCGGGATCGTTCGGCATAACGAACGATCCATCGTGAACGCCGAAAAATCCATCCCGAAAGACCTCGACCTTTGGCGCGGCGCCTGCCCCGAGCTTGAACATTTTGATCCCGTCCGGTCGATCGAGCAGGCCGCTGCGATCGGCGAGGAACTCCTGCGAGCCTGCGGACTCGCCCAACGCGGGTTCGACGGCGCCGCGCGCGATATCGGCCCTGTCAACGCCGGCCTGGTGGCCTTGTTCGTCTACCAACGGCACGCTGACGGCGAACGCGCGGGCGGTACGCCAATAAGATCCCCGGGCGGCTTATTCGTCTCGTTGACCCGCGAAATCGCACAGGGCCACAACGATCTGGGACGCGCGCTCATGACGATGCGCCAAAAGCGCCGCGTCGAGCGGCGCCATTGAGCCCGTTTCCGACAGGTTGAGCGGCGGCGAACGACGCGCGCGACCCGCCACCTCGTTTTGCACAGGCGCGGCCACGCGGGGCAGGTTTTTCCATGGAGGCCGTCCCGCCACACATTTCCACATGACGTCGATGTCGATCGACGACCACGCCGTGATCTTGGACCCGCGCCGATCGCGCGGCAGTTCTATTTCGCGTCGGCGCCTCGGAAGCCAAATCGCTGGCGTTGCCAATTCACATTTCCTCGCGCGCAAACGCCAGTCGGGATCGTCACGAAAGCTTCCAGGCGGATTTGTTGCGGCGCCGTACCCTTCCGGCGGCCGGCTTCGCGCGTGACGACGAACTCGTTTTGCCGTGCGTTTTCTTTCTGCCAGCGGCGTTGGGCGGATTGAAATTGCTTCGTCTAACAGCCGTGCTCAGCCATTGGAAAAGCGATGACCCGTCTGCATGGCTCTTTTTCCTATGAGCGCCGNNGTCCTATGGCGCTCATCACGGAAAGCCATCGCAAACGGGGCATCGCCCCAATGATGGAGAGCACGATGAAAAACTTCGCAGAATTTCAAATCCTGGGCCGCGTCGGCAAGATCAAGGAATTCGACGGCAACGTGAACGTCACGGTTTGCGCGAACTACCCGACCAAGAAGGACGGCGAGACGCGGGACAATCCGCACTGGAACGAGGTTTCGATCTTCGCGGAGGCGGTTCGCAACTACGCGACGAAGTACGCCAAGGCGGGCGATCTGGTTTTTGTCCGGGGACGCGTGAAGCAGAACAGCTTCGAGCGCAACGGCGAGAAGGTCTACACGGTCGACATGGTCGCGGAGGACTTCTCAATTCTCGCGTCGAAAGCCGAGAAGGCGGACGAAGCTTCCGAACAGTCCGAGCCCGCGAAGAAGGCCGCGCGCCGCGGCAAGTGACTCGATCGGGGCGGCGCGAGCCGCCGCCCCTTCACAAATCCACCAGCCATTGAATCGACGATCGCGCCCCAAGCGCGATCAAGACTTTCCGCAAAATTAGGCCCGCGAGCACGCCCCCGGCCGCGCCAAACGCCAGCGCCCAATCAGACACCCATCTGAGGAATCCCGCCAAGCCTATCGGACCCGGCCCGGCAACCGGGGTCGGAGCGCCATCAAGCCACAGCGGAGTCGCGCAGGCGCGGGCGCCATGAACCACATAAGCGGCTTTTCCCCCTGCCGCGCAATTCTCGCGCAGCGTCCTCCCAACATCGGAATTAGCGGCAATCAACTCGAGCCAATCGTCGGCGTCCGCTCGCAAAGCCAGGGCTTGCCACCGACGGTCGATCGCGGCGCCATCGGCTCGCCCGAGGCCATACCCCGCTCCTAACGCGATGACGCCAACGCCGAGCGCCAACGCGATCACCAGCAACGGCGCGACAAGCCGCTCGCGCGCCGCGACGTCACGCAGCGCGACCAGAGCCGCCGCCTGAATTTCAGACTTTGCGTCACCGACCACCCGGTCAGCCGTCTCCGCCATATCGGCGCGAACGGCTGAAGTCGCTGACTGCGAAACCTCGCCCACCGCGCGGCGGGCCGCTTCCTCGACGCGCTCGGGGAGCAAACGCATTGCCGCGGGAACGTCCACAGCCGCCTTTTCCAACACCCCGGCCAGGGCGATGAAAATCACCGTCGGATCATCCGCCGATAATTGAAGATCGCCAATCCGGCGCCATGCAAGCGCCCTCGCCTCTTCATCGAGGCCGAGTACTGTCGCCGCCTTATCGAACCGGCCTTTGGCTTCCGGGTTCACCGCGCGGTCTCAATCCCGAGCAACGGGAAAGCAGGTTTTATCGCTTCCCCAAAATCCCTCCAAAATTTGTCAACGTGAGCGCGTTCCGAGATCGTCA
>PLZT01000638.1 GCA_003152255.1 Methylocystaceae bacterium
GCGGGGCAGAGGTCGGCGCCTCGTTATCGTCCAGTTCAATCCCGAGAACATTGACTTAGCGACTTTGTTTGCCTCTTCACCAGCGTTGTCCAAAAATGAAAGCAACCGTCAATGTGCCTGAGCCGACACACTGACGAGCATCGCGATGTATATCGCATTACGACATTATATATATCGTGATGCGATATGAATGCAAGCGAATTGTTTTCGACTTTTGCCCAGCATTATGCCGTACGCTCGACGAACCCATATGCTGTAGCGTCCGCGTCGAGCATATTTTCGCGAGATGTCGCAGTCCTCGAAAACGGAAGCATCTGAATTTTCGGGTGTCATCGACGAGCGTTCATACGTTCGGAATTCATGTCGGCAAACGACGGCGGGCGACAGATCACTGGGGCGCGAGCAAGTCGTCTCGCGCCCCAAGCGCTCACTCAGCCGCCGTGCGAAATGATCGGCGCGAAGTGAATGGCCGCGAAGACCAGCGCGATTGCGGCGACTGCCCAAGCGACCTGCTTCAATAAGGCGCCCGTATCTCTTTTAGCTGCCACTTTCTTTCTCCTAATTCATCCCTGTTTTATTGTCATAGGCGGAGCGCAGGGACAGTTGATCGCGTCGCCCAATTGGAATCTCGCTACAGCGGGCCGCGCAAAAACGTTATGACGCAGGCGAGCGCGACGAGAAGGTAGAGATCCGACGCATTGACGTGCATGGCCTGGTTCCTGTATCAGCCCCCAGATTTTCAAAGCCTTACGTCAGTCGCAGCCGCAAACATTTCCCGCCGGGCCTCCGCGGATCGACATTGCCGACACGGCTCAGTAGGTATTGCCGTCCTGTCCCTTCCAGCCCTTGTCACTTTGGTCGAAGCGCGTTTCATCCTTGAATTCGATGACCTTGCCGGGTTCGATGTATTGGCGTTCCTTCACCATCTTGTTTTGAATGGTGGTCGAGTAATAGGCGCTCGCCGAGCAACCAGCCTTCACGGCGTTTTCCGGACCCTCCGGCTTGCAATCGAGATTAGCGCCCTTGGGGAACTCCACCTTCGCCGTGAAGAAATATTCGACGCCCGCATGTCCGGCGCCTTCGACATCAAGCCGCCAAAAGCGCGTCACCTCGAATGCTTGAATCTTCGCGTCGGGATCGAACTTCTTCCTGACGAGATTCTCGAACACCTTGCGCGTGTCGTCATTGGTCGGCTCGCATCCGAAGATGCAAAAAGCTTTCGCGGGCGCCGTTGCAAGCATCGTTGCAAAGAGCGCCAATGCGATGAATTTAGATTTGGTCATGGCGAACGCCTTTTCAGTTGCTGGTGGGTTGACGAACAAATGCGGCGGCGTGCATGTCGGGAGCCTCTTGTGTGACAGCCTTCTGCACGCGCGGGGATTCCACGCGAATTTGCGAGGTGGGCGCCGTCGGCGCCGTCCAAGGAAAGGTCCATGTTTCCGTCAAGCTTCGTGAACCGGCGCGCAAGTAGGCGCGCAAGTCGCTGGTCTCCCCCGGTTTGACGGCTACGTCGAACATGGCTCGAAACCCGTCGATGTGCGGGTTTGCGGCTAAGCTCGCGCGCAAGATGGCTCCATTCGACGCGGTCGCGACGACTTCGACCTGGGATGGGTCGGCGGCGTAATAGGCGAGGTCGCCACTTGCGAAGTCCACCATGAAACGCCGCGTTCCCGGCGCATCCTGTTCGGAGGAGCCAAGCGCCCGCGACGGCGCCATGAATGTGTTTACCGCACGTCCGTTTGGCGAGAGACGCGCGTCATCGAGACAGGCCGTCAGCCGATAGGCGTATGAGAAGGGTTCCAGGGGGGCCGGCGCAGCCGCCGGAACCCAACTCGCGACAATATTGTCGTTGGTCTCGTCGGGGGTGGACAATTCGATCAATTCGACGCGGCCAGGGCCCCAATCGCCTTTGGGCTCGACAAAATAACTGGGACGGGATTCGTAGCCGAGTTCGAGATCCTGATAGGACTCGAAAGTTCGATCGCGCTGCATGAGGCCAAAGCCCTTCGCGCTTCTGTCCAGAAAGGAAGTCGTTCTCTCGAAGGCAGGATTTGCCAAGGGGCGCCAAATCCACTCGTCGGCGCCGGCGAGCATCAGCAGCCCGTCGGAATCATGCAGTTCGGCGCGAAAGCCGTCCCGTACGCGATGGTCGTTCTCGCCTGTCAGAAACATCGAGGTCAGAGGGGCGAGACCGAATTTTACTCCAGCGCGGCGGGGAAACAGCGTCGCTTCCACGTCGAGGGTGGTTTCCTGTCCCGGCGTCAGATCGAAGCGATAGGCGCCGGTCGCGGCTTCGCCGTCGAGCAAGGCATAGATCGTGGCGCGCCCATCGCCTGAAACAGGGGTTTCGAGCCAGAACTCGCGAAAGAAGGGAAAGCTCTCTTTTTCCGTTCCCGCTTCGACGCAGAGCGCGCGCGCCGACAGGCCATACTGCTGATCGCGTCCTAGGAATCGGAAATAGCTGGCGCCGAGAAAGGAGATTACCTCGTCGAAAACATGCGGATCGTTGAGCGGATAGTGAAGGCGAAAACCCGCGAAACCGGTGTCGATCGGCAATGGTTTGCTCAGCTTGACGCGGCCATAATCGAAAAAGTTTGGCGAATAGAGCACAGGCGAGACGATCCCATTCTGGATCAAGTTCACCGTGATCGCCCGCTTATACAAAAATCCCAGATGGAACGTCTCGACCCGAAAGGCTTTCGAGGCGTTCAACGGTATCGCGCGATCCGGCTTGAATCTTATGTCGCGCCAGGAGTCATATTCGAGTCCCTCGATCGCATCGGACAAGTGTGGCGGCGCTTCGATAAAAGGCGCGGCGGCAAGATCGCGCGCACGGCGAACGACGTCGTTGAAGCCAAATCGCGACGAGCTATTGGAACGTGTGGTTTCGGCGAATGCCCGCCCAATAACTGATAGATAGGCGCCAGCCATTGCAAGCGCGCGCATCAAGTTTCGACGGGTCATTCCTGGCGACGCGGGACTTGCGAATTGCATTCTCTTCTCGTCGTTTCGTTTCTGTCGGAAATGGCTGAAGCAGTTGGATTGCAGGAGGCGCGGCAGTCGGAATTCAAATCATCGAAGGCGGCATCCGCGGTTGACCTCGCGCCAGGACGTTTGGTCCGTCTGGCGCGAGGTAGGCTATTTCGTTACTTTGCGGGCGCCGGCATCCCGGGCATCGCATCGTGATGATCGTGGTCGTGCGGAGCCGGCGCGCCCGCGGGGCCCGCGGTGTCCTTGTTGTGGGCCTTTTCCCATCTGGCCTGCGCGTCCGCGTCATGCGCGTGCGCGGCGTCGGGCGCTTCGATCGCCGCGTCGATGACGACATCGCCAGCCTTCTCGAAGGTCAACGTCATCTCCAGTCCCCAGCCGACCTCAAGATGTTTCTTGATGTCGAGCAGCAGCACATAGGCGCCGCCCGGCGCTAGCGTGGTGGTCTGTTTGGGTGTTATCGCGATGCCCTTCGACGGCCCCTCTTCTCTGGCGTCGGCGTGAAACTCGACCTTGCCGAATTTCTCCGCCTTGACGCCGATCAGCCTGTCGTCGGCCTCGCCGATGTTATGGATGAAGGCGTAAAAGTAAGCCTTGTTGTCGCCGTCGAGAGGCGCGCGCACCCAAGGGTGCTCGACAATCAGCTTGCCGAGTTCATATTCATGGGCCTTGGCCGCGTCCGAAGGGACAAGTCCGCCGGTCGCCGCGCCGCACAGCAGGGCGCCGCCAGACAACAATAGATCACGCCGCTTGATCATCATCCGTTTTCTCCCTTTGCTCTCGGCGCCGCCGCTGGATCGCCTCGGCGCCGCCCTCTCGATCTCCTCCCGCGTCAATGCGAGTGGAGGCTGATCACGACGAAAGGCTCCTTCGCCATCATCGCGATCTGGTCGCGCAATTGCGCGGCCATGTTGTCGCCCGGCTCGAAATGCCGGAATCGCGCGCGCACATAGCCCGAGCGATCAATCAGGAAATGCGCCTCGGCGATCTCGGTTGTCGGGGTCTCGTTGGGATAGCGATTGATGATCGAATAGGCGCTTTCGACCGCCTTGGGATGCACGGACATTCGACCCATCACGCTTGAGGGGCAGCCGCCCTGATAGACGGTCACCTGATTGGCGCCCGCCGCCTTCGTCGTCTCGCGGGCGATCGAAAGGCTGGCCTCCAACGCTTTCTCGTCGTTCCCCGGCGCATTGCAATGCGCGATGGAGAGCAGGGTTGGCGCGCCGCGCAGATTCGCCAGAAGGTTGATCTTGTCCTGCGGGTCCTCAGTCGAAAAATCGGGCGCGACCAACCATTGGATCATGCCCCTCGGCCCCATGAAGCGCGACTGGTTCGTGCTCGACAGGAGCAACAGGAAATTGATCATGTCCCAACGGTCGTCGGTGTCGAGCGCGTCCTTGAAGCTCGGCATCACGCCGCTCTGGCCACCGAAGGTCAGCCAGTGAAAAATATCGCCGATCGTATGCGTGCCGACATGCGGCGCGGTGAGATCGGCGGGGGTGACTTTTAGGCTCTTCGCCATCTCGCCGTTGCCCTCGCCGCCGGCGCCATGACAGCCGATGCAGTTCTCGCCGAAGTTCTTCTGGCCGCGGGCGATGGACTCGGCGGTGTAGTCGACGGTCGGATCGTTATAGGTGTCGGGATAGGCTTGGGTTCCGAACGAAGCCGTCGCGCTGAGCACGCCGGCCGCCAACGCGATGGGCGTCGCCGCGCGGCGCCAGGGGCGCGTTTTGGGGAGCCACCACAGCGTCGCGCCGAGCAACGGCAGCACGACGCCGCCAACGCCAAGCCACCAGGGCGGACTCCACATCGGCACCCGAAGGCCCCAATAGCCCCAGGTCGCGGCCCAGGAGAGGCGGAACGGCAGTGGCCAATAAAGATCGGTTTCATGCGAGGCCGGCGTGCTGACCGAAATATAGCCCGCGATGAACAGCAGTCCGACGGCGGCGACGGCCTCGACAAAGCCGACGCGGCCATACCAGACCACGTCGAAATCCCGCGCGGGCCGCCGGTTGATATGGAGCGCCAGCGCCAGCGCCGCCAGCATCGCCGCGCAGAACAGCGCCAGTTTAACCGTCAGCCAGCGCCCATAAGGCGTCGCCAGAAGATTGGCGAAGCTGCCGACGTTTTCCCAGGCCATCACGAGGCCACTGGCGACAACCAAAGCTATCGCGATCTTGGCGATCAGCGACCAGCGCTCGGCCAGCTTCGCCGCGACCTCGGGCGGCTTATCGCGCCCGGTGAACATCCAGTAGACCAGCCCAAGCAGGCCGCCGATCCAGGTGAGGCCGGCGAAGGTATGGACCAGAAAGCTCGCCTGCGTGAACAACGTGAAGCTGTCGTCGATCGCATGACCGGTCACCGAGGTGACCGCCAACACCAGACCGCCGGCGCCCAGCGCGGCCTTGTCGAGCAGGTCCGACTTCACCGCGAGCCGCGCGAGGGTCAGGACCGCGAAGGTCAACGCGATCAGTTGCGTGACCACCCAGGCCTTGCCGACCACCGTGCCGGAGCAAAACGCGACCAGCGCCGCGTAATCGATTGGACGTTCGGTGGGAATGATCTCCCGCGCGATGGCCGCGATCAGAAAGAAGCCGAGAATTGCGCGCACGGAGGCGAAAAATGCGACGACGACCTTGAAGCCGGCGCCGTCTTCGTCGATCAGTCGCGGCAAAAGCAACAGGCCCACGGCGAGAGCCGCCGGCAGACTCTCGAAGAAGCGAAAAAACGCCAGATCCATCCTACCGAACTTCCGATGTTGACTCGCCGTGGCGAGAACCTTCTATCCCCGTGATCAAACGATACGCCCGCCACATGCGACGCATTCTTGGCCGTTTTCCTGTTCTTTTGGTGCGCGACATCAAAATGACGTTTAAGCGCTCGCCGCGTCTTCGCGACTACTTCGCGTCCACCGTGAATTCGTAATTGCCTTCGACGATATGACCGTCGGTCGACAGCACGCGATAGCGAACGATATAGCGCGCGGGCGGAAGATCGGGGGCGTCGAGGCTCAGTTCGCGCGGGGTCTCTGGCTTGCCGACCGCTCCTTGCGCGAGCACCTTGCCGTTCGGCGTTTCGATCGTCAGCTTCGAATAAGCCGGCTCCACGCCGCCGCCGAAGCGCAATTTGATCGTCTTAGGCGGAGTCGCGACGTGATCCTTCGACGAAGGCGTCGCATCCACTAAAAACGAATGCGCCATGGCAGGCGCGCCGGCCAGCAGCGACGCCGCCAGCGCTAGCCCGACCGAAAGTTTCGCCGAAAGCTTCAAAACATCGCGTCTGTCGATCTCGCCCATCGTCGTAAGCTCCCTTGGGATGTTTTTCTTTTCGGTACGTCGCGCGCCTCAAAGGTTCAGGCGGCGGGCTCGCTCCCGACCAGCTTCGACGGATGGCTGTGCTTCCAATAAGCCGCGACCATCAGGCCGATCAGCACCGCGCCCAAAATGAAAGGCACCCATTGCATCAACGTCGCGCCGACCGAAAATTTGAACGCCTGCGTTTCCTTCTCGCCATTGTCCTTGGTCAGCGTAACAAGGCCCATGTAATGCCCACTTTGCGAATAGTCGTGCTCGAAACTCAGCGTGCCGGTCTTGTAAAGTTTCGCTGGAAAGTGCACCTCGGTCAAAGGATCAAGATCTCCCGAAAGATTCACTGGCGTCAAGGGATCGCGAATGATCCGGATTTCGATCGGCATGTCCCGAAACTTCGGGTTTTCGATGTCGAAAACCATGATCACCTTGCCCGTCGAAGGGACCTCCTCGCAATATTCGTTGCGCGACTGACCGGGCAGGTAAGATGTGATGTGGATCATGTCGTAGCCGAACATGACCATGCACATATTGCCCATGCTCATCGCCTCGGGACCATCGCCGCCGGCAAATGCCCCGCCAGTCGCTGACAACAGAAGCAGAAGCGCCGTCAACACGCCGGCCGCGGCGCTTCTCCGTTTATTCGCATTCATGTTGGGATCGCCTCGTCGATGGAGTGGTGCGCGTTAGGCCGCGGGCTTCTTCTTGTCGATGAAGGCGTGCTTGTAATACAGGCCGAAGCCGATGAGACCGGCGGCGCCGAGAACGAGCGCCGTATAAAGGTTCTTGTTCGCCGTTTCGCCGACCGCGAAAGGAAAGCGCGAGACGTATTCCTTCGTCCCGTCGTCGGTGCGGGCCTTCACCAGACCGATGAAATTGCCTTGCTTTTGGAAGTTGTAGTCGAAATTCAGCGTGCCGGTCTTGTATTTCTTGGGAGCGACGTAAATCTCGGTGTTGGCTTCCAAATTTTCGTTGTCGTCCTTCTGGCCGACATTGCGCAAAATGCGGATTTCCAACGCCATGTCGCGCAATTCGTCTTGTTGGGCGTCGAGCACGATGATCGTGGGGCCAATGTCGGGAATGTCGTCGCAAAACTGGTCGCGCGACTTCTGTGGTTGATAGCCAGTGAAGGTCATCGTATCCGGCCCGATCTTCATGATGCATTGGCCTTGATCGATACTGACGCCGCCATGTGCCCACGCCTGCCCGGCGAAACTGGCGACTCCCAATAGCAGCGCGCCCAGGAACCTTACGTTCATTGCTTTTCTCCCCGCCTCGAATGGCCGTTTTGTTTTTTTCACTTGCCGCGCGCAACGATCGAGCCCCGTCCTCCATTCGAGTTGAGGCGGTTGAAGGAGGGCTCGATCGCCGCGAGGGCGCGAACTTTTTGTTCTTCACGGCGACGCCGTAGCTTTTCGCGGCCCGGCGTCGCCATCGCCTCGCTTCGCGCCCTCCCCTTCCGCGCCTATCTTGCCTCTGGAACAGGGCAGCCCCGAGGTTTTTTGGCTTCGGCCGGAAACGCGAATCCAAGCAAGCGTCACAATCACGAAACGGTCGCTACGGCGACAAATTAATCGTGACGCGAGGTGTTTATATGTCGTCTGACGACCTATTGCAAGTGGGTCGATTAGCGGTATGATCATCGCAGGCCTCTTAAAGGAGCCTGTGCGCGCGTCTCAACGGATTGGCGGCAGGCCGTCGATCGGCGCTTCGGGCAGAGGAATGGGTGTTGTCCTGTTTTTCGGAACGTCGCCGTGGTCATGGGCGATTTACGCCGGCGCGCCATGGTTGGGTATGACATCGCAGGAGGGTTTGTGAACATTTCGACGAGCGTAACCGACAACGCCCCTGGCGCGAGCGAGAGGCAACCGACCGACGCAGAACTGTCGGCTCTCGCGCGTTTTCGCTTCGCGCTACGGCGGTTCTTGGCCTTCAGCGAGCAGGCGGCCGCCGACCTTGGCTTGACAATGCAATGGTATCAGGCGCTGCTTGTCATCAAGACTTTCCGCGCGGACGATCACATCAGCGTCGGCGAACTCGCCGAGCAACTGATGATTCGCGATCACAGCGCCGCGGAGCTGGTCTCGCGTCTTGTTCAAGCCAAATTGGTTAGGCGCAAGACCGATCCAACCGATCGTCGTCGATCACTGGTGATCATGACGCCGGCGGGCGACCGTCGCCTCGCGCAGCTCGCCGCTGTGCATCTTGAAAGGCTGAGGGAAAACAAGGATGCGTTCCTGAATCTTTTCAGTTTTGACCAGGAATGAACTCGCGCCCTCATGAATCCCCTCATTTTCGCGGGGACTCATATTGGTCAAAATTCATGGCGAATGACGGGGCTGGACAATCCTGTATCAGCGAAACGTCGCCATGAACCATCCGATCTTGAGTCTTGTCGCCAACCGCGCCGAGTTTTGACAACGTGAACGTTCATTTGACGCTTGATCAGCTCCAGAGCGCGTTGTGACGGCCCCCTATCGACCTTTCGCTGGGCGTCTTGAACTGCCTGCGCCAAGCTGGTTATCGTCGCCGCACGGATCATGCCTTCTAAGCTAGAAGGTGACCGCTTCGATGGCAGGTTCGGGTAAATAGCGGAGATGCGACTGGCCCCCACCTCGCTCCTAATGCGCGTTGACCGGCTCGCGCGTTCCACACGCGAGCTATTACACCCGTTTGCGCAGACCCGTGAAACCGCGACGTCATGTTCTTCGATGCGGAACGAGCCGGAGCGACGACCAGCGCGTGACCCTGGACCGGCGCCTATTGCGCCGCCGTTCTTTTCACGTCGGCGCCCCGAAACCAGATCGTCGGCGTTGCCGTTTCACAATTTCTTGCGCGCGAACGCTGGACGAGATCGAACCAAGGATTCCGTGGCGTTTTTTTTTGCGCGCGACCCGCTCTTGTGCGGCCCGGTTTCGCGTGTGACGACCAGCTCGCTTTTGCCTTACGTCTTATTCCCGGCGACGGGGGCGGATTGAAATTGCTTCGTCCAGTACCCGTGCTCAGATCACTGGAAAAGCGATGACCCGTCTGCATGGCTCTTTTTCCTACGAGCGCCGGCCACGATAGAAACCCGTCGCGGCGGCAATTTTCCCCTTGGCGCCGCGCGCCAATTCCTCGCGCAAGACAAAATTGCCGCCGCTCGGGGTCCGCCGCTGCGCTTTGGCCTCGCGCCGCCTACGGCGCTTCGGTTCCATCGCGTCCTATGGCGCTCATAACGGAAAGCCATCGCAAACGGGGCATCGCCCCAATGATGGAGCGCACAAGATGAAGAACTTCGCAGAATTCCAGATCCTCGGCCGCGTCGGCAAGATCAAGCAATTCGACGGCAAGGTGAACGTCACGGTTTGCGCGAATTACCCGACCAAGAAGGACAGCGAGACGCGCGAAAATCCGCACTGGAATGAGGTTTCGATCTTCTCGGAGGCGGTTCGTAATTACGCGACGAAATACGCCAAGGCCGGCGACCTGGTTCTGGTCCGGGGCCGCATGAAGCAGAACAGTTTCGAGCGCAACGGCGAGAAGGTCTACACGGTCGATCTTATCGCGGAGGACTTCTCAATTCTCGCTTCGAAAAACCAGAAGGCGATTGAGGCTTCCGCGGAGCCCAAGCCCGCCAGGAAGCCCGCGCGCATCCGGAAGTGACCCGAGCGGGGCGGCGTAGCCGCCCGTCCCTCCGACTTCTCGCAACAGGATAGAGGCGCTCGCGCTCATTTAGCCGGCTTTGACGCAGGCGCGGCCTTCGTGGTGTTCGCCGCCGGTTTCACCAACGGCTGCGCATCAAATTCGAAACTCCGCGCGCCGAGCGAGCCCTCGAACATCATCCCGATCTCGCGTTTGCGTAAACGGAAGAGAACTTCCGTGTTCGCGACTCGCACCGTCAAGTTCGTTGCGGTGAGCTCCAAAATCTCGACATCCAGCGGCTCTTTTGGCCGCTCAATGTCGGTTAGCAAAATTCGTTGTTGAACGTCTGAAATCGTCACGGCCTATCCTCCAAATCCGCAGTAGCTTAACGAAAAAGCCCAACCGCGAGGGCCGGGCTTCCTTGGATAGCACTCAGGGCCAACGTACCATTCTAAGCGTCGCGCCGCATCAATGAACTTTTGTGTCTTTATGGCGTTGCCGCGCCTGCCACCGCTCCCGCGATATCGACAATATATTATACGAACATCGTCTCCGACCCCCGCCGCGCGAAAGCCGCCGCCGGGCGCGTCACCCAGCGGTCGAGCCCTATGGTCGCGATCGCGACAGCCGCCAGCGCCACCGTTGTCGACACGACCACCGGCGCCAAGCCATCAAGAGCGGCGTGGACGCCCCACAAAAGCGGCAGATGGACCAGGTAAGCCGAATAGGACAACTCACCGAGCTTTCGCGCGACACTCGCCCTGCCCCGCGCTCTCGGCCGGTCTCGCATCACCGCGGACGCCACGACCACACCGAAGATCGCGGCTATCGCGACGAGCCCGAAGCCAGAGCCGGCGTTCGACAACAGCCGCGCCAGGATCGAGGCGACGACCAGCCAATAGGCGGCGAGTCCCAAGGAGACGCGGGGAAGCTTGGCGAGCCATGCCGCGCATTGCGCGACCTGGCTCGCCAGCATCACGCCAACGATCAAACCGTCGGGCCGCACCGCCCACCAGAACTGGCCGGCAGGGCGAGAAGAGGCCGCGCCGAGCGCCAGGAGCGCCAGCCCGCTCAAAGTCAGCGCGCGCGGCGGCAGCAGAACCAGCAGCGGCGCCAACGCGTAAAATTGCATTTCCAGAGCGAGCGACCAGAAATGCGAGGAGAGCAGCGAATCCCCGCAAGACGTCGCGCCCGCCCAGCAATGGCCCCAATGAACGTCAGCGTAAAATCCGGCGGCCGCCGCCAGATCGCTGAACGACGCGCCATGCGCGCCGCTGGCGCCTTGGATGGCCGCTATCGCCGCCACCGTCGCCCAGGCAGGCAGCGCGATACGAATGGCGCGCCTGATCCAAAAGGCCGCCGCGCCACGCCAAAAGCTTTGTGGCGCACGGGCGATCATGCGCGCGGCGTTCTCAAAGATCACAAAGCCGGAAATCACGAAGAACAGATCGACGCCGACGCCAAGCGCCGGCATTGCCAGCGCAAAGGCGATAACGGAATCGTCGCGATAGACGAGCGCGACATGCGATATGATCACGGCCGTAATCGCGAGGCCGCGCAACTCATCCAGTGCTAGAATCCGTCGCTCCGTCATCGGCGACCGCGAGGCGATTTGTATTTACACATTTGCATTTACGTATATGCTCTATTGTAAATACGGAGCCTTGTCCATGCCGCTCAACATTCGCGACCCGCGCGCCGCCGAACTGGCCAAAGAGCTCGCCGCGCTCCGCAAAATCACCATGACCGCCGCGATCATCGAGGCGCTGCAAAACGAAATCAAGCGCGAACGGGACAAAGTCCCGCTGCGCGAACGGTTGGCGCGGATCGCGCTCACCACTCGCGCGCTCACCACTCGCAAGGGACGACCGGTCCCTCGATCCGAGATCGACGATATGTGGAGCCGATAATGTTCATCGACACTTCCGCCGTCGTGTCGATTCTTATGGGCGAGCCGGACGCCGGGCGCCTCGCCGACGCCATCGCGGCGGCGAAGCAGCGGCTCACCTCGCCCTTGGTCCGCCTTGAAGCCTGCATGGTTCTCTCGACACGGCTCGACATCGCGCTGCGTCTCGCGGAAAAGCAGTTCGACGCATTTCTTGTCGAAGCCGGCGTAACCGTCATTCCCGTCACCGACAAGATCGGCGAAATAGCTGTCGCCGCATTCGAGCAGTTCGGCAAGGGCCGAAGCAATAAGGCGAAACTCAATCTGGCGGACTGCATGTCCTACGCCTGCGCCAAATCCTATCGCGCCCCCATCCTGTTCACGGGGCGGGATTTCGCGAAAACAGACCTCAAAATTGCGTTGTCTGATTTTTTTGTGACGCCTGCTCGGGGCAGGCTCAAATCCCGTCGAAGCCTCGCGTCCAAAGCCGTTCGCGCGTCTTCGCCCGGGCGAGCGACGATCTTTCTCGCCGGTTTCTTTCCTTCGCTCGCGCGCGGCGCGACATCAGAGTTTTTAAATTGTCGGGCAACGCCCTACCCTAATTCACAAGGCGCGCGCCGGAGCGGCGCGCCACATAAAAATGATCGTCCCAAGCCCTCAAGCCTATCGCCGTGCTCAATCGGTCAAACGCGCGATGCGCGGTCCTTCACTTCGTTGCGGCCCTTTGGGTGACTCGCTTTCCGCGCGGCGATGACGCTGGAGCTGTCGAAACGAAGGATGTCTTTTAGAGTTTCGACTCGCCCGCGGCGCGTCTAACAAAGGATGCCCGGCAAGGGCAGGAAGGCAACAAGTAAAACTGACGTTTAGCTAAATAAAACAAGCTGTTATACGTTGTTTTCGCTTGCTATTTTCTCACAAAGCCCTATTGTGGGGACTGTAGCAAAGGAATGGCTTTTGTTGCCGTTTGGAAAGAAAACTCATGCGCTCGACAAATCTTTTTATCGTTCGTGGTTACACCGGCGCCGACGCGAAACCCGTGGGCAAGGCCGCAAAAGTCAGCATCGCCACAACGCGCGTCTGGTATGACGACGCCAACGCGAAGGTCGAAAAAAGGGATTGGGTGACGGTGACGATCCTGAACGAGAAAGCCGTCGCCTTCGCGCTCGCCAACGTCAAAAAGGGCGATCCGGTTTATGCCGAGTGCAGAATTGCCGATGGTTCATATGAGAAGGACGGCCAAAAGATTTACACGACCGACATCATCGCCAACACCTTCGATCTGCTCAGGCCCCACGACGCCGACTGAGCGCAGCGATGGCGGGCCTAGAAATAGCGCCCGCCGCTTTTTTGCTCTTTAACGTCCCCATAACAGGGACACTTCGCGGGTGCGCAAATGTCAGCATTTCTTGTCGATGAAATTCATATCAATCTCATTGTGACCGCCGCCATCGACTTGGGGCTTGTCGCCAATCTGCCGCCGGCGAATGACGGGGTGACGATCACGGAGGCCAACGCCGAAGCTTTTGGGCGGATGCTTTGGGCCGAAAACGCGCGCAGCGTCGCCTATCGCTATCCGCTGGACGACAATAGCGAGCTTGGCGCCGAGGTGGCCGGCTATCGGTTTAAGCGCTATCCGCCGCTCACGCCTCACGGCGCCGCGAAAATCATCGCCGCATACGCCTATCAGGCTTGCGAGACGCCCGACTACGACGAGACGCCCGCAGCTTACGCCGTCGCGGCTTTCGCTCCCCTGTTGCCGGTTTACAGCGGGGCCAACGAGCGCCCGGAGTTTGCCCGGATACCCTGGGGCATCGACGACGAGACCGCCGCGCGCAAATGTTTCGCCACCCAGACCCCGCCGGCGACTGCCGCGACGATTGCGAAAATGGCCGACTTCGCCCGCGAAGGGCAAGCCGGGCAAACTCACGCTTAAAACCCTGCCCCAATGTTTCCAGTTGACGCTTCAAAGCGAGGATTAGAGAAATGAATTCTTTCGAGAGAAGACAGGCCGCGCGCAAACAGCGCCTTGAGACGCGCGCGGGCGCCCTGCGAACGGAAGGCGAGGCGCGCCTGTCCAGAGCGCGGAAGATGGCCGATATCATCCCGTTTGGTCAGCCGATCCTGATCGGCCATCATTCGGAAAGAGGGGATCGAAGCTACCGGGCCAAGATTCACGCAAATTTCGGCAAGGGTTTTGACGCGCTAAAGGCCGCTGGAGAAATGGCGGCGCGCGCCGCGAGCGTCGGAGCCGGAGGAATATCGTCCGACGACCCCGACGCCATCGACAAGCTAAGGGCGGAACTGGTCGTGCTTGAGGCGCAACAGGTCCGGGCGATCCTCGCAAATCGGCTTGTCCGCAAGGAAGACAGGGACGGCCTCGCCGCCGCCGGCTTTTCCGCCCCGGAAATTGCCGGGCTGTTTACGCCCGACTTTGCCGGACGCCTCGGGGTTCCCTCTTTCCGCCTCACCAACAACGGCGCGAATATGCGGCGGATCAAGGCCCGGATCGAATTGCTTGAGAAGCAGGCGACGCGCGAAACCAAGGAGACGCGGCTTGAGAGCGGCGTCCGCCTTATTGAAAACGCCGAGGCGAACCGGCTGCAGCTCATTTTCGAAGGCAAGCCGAGCGCGGAGGTTCGCGCCGAGCTGAAAAGCCATGGTTTTAGATGGGCGCCGAGCGAGGGCGCTTGGCAGCGCCAGCTCTCGAACGGCGCGCGCCATGCCGCCGACTGTGTTTTGAGAAAGCTTTCGAATTAAGACGGATGGAGAGCCGCCCCGTCCGCAAAGAAGCGGTCGGGGCGCGCGCTTTGCGCAAGGGGAAACCCCCAAGCCCGTTTCCCCAAACCCCTTCCCCACCCATGGGCAGGCCCTTCGGGCTCTTGCGAGCCGCAAGGAAACTTACATTCTCGCGGCCGCGCCGATAACCGGCGCGGCAAGTTGCCGATCGACGTAAATCCCTACTCCCGCCCCCGTGGCGAGCAACAGCGCCCCGAGCGCCATTCCCGCGACCCCCCAGCGGATGCTCTCGCGCCGCGCAATGTCGCGCGCGACATCGCGCGCTGTCGATCCGACCGCCTTGGCCAGATCAGCCCGCGCCGTCGCGATGCTGGCCTTTAGCGACGCCTCGGCGGCGGCTTTCACATCGCCGAAAATCCGCGAGGCTTCCGCGCCGATGGCTTTGGGATATTGCGAATAAAGACTGTCGTAATATTGCAGCGCCATCAGGATCGACCATATTGCGTCGTCGTCCCGAAACCCGAGCGACTTCTGCAAATGATGCAATCGCTCTTTCTCGGTGGCCGTCGCGGCGCGTCCGAACAACCGTGCGTAACTGGTGTCGGGAGCGTCAGCCATCGACGACGACCGCCGACAAAACCTCGTTGACCCGAATGAGCCAACGATTGAGTTCCGCCCTATTGCCGATGCCCATTTGCTTGGCGGCGACCTCGATCGGCATTCTCTCGCTGTAGAGCTGCTCCGTCACCCGGTCGGCGACATCGGGGAAGGTGAGGGATTTTCCCCCGCCCGCTTCGATCTGCTTTCTGACTTTCGAGTCGTTATATCTGGCGAACTTTATATCGTCGCCGAAATATTTGTTTTTGAGCACATGAGTTACGCCATCGGGCACGGCGCGAAGATAGTCGACCAGCAGCTCCAAACTGTCTTTTTGCGTGTTGATCACCCAAAGCGTCGCGATCTTGCGTTGCAGCTCGCGCAGCGTTTCGGTCAACGTCTCGGCATATTCCGCCACGCCCTCGTTGTTCCGAGCCGCCGTGTTGACGACCACGACGCAATCGTCATTCTCATCGCAAATGTCGACCAGCTCCATCCATCCTTCCT